>JAFRBA010000224.1 GCA_017405115.1 Kiritimatiellia bacterium | reverse complement strand
TTTGTGGAGTCATGGACCCTACGGCAAAAGTTGTCAGGTCTAAGATAGGTGTGTCCGCCAAGGTGTATCGAAACGCCGCAGTGGTTGATTCTTGTCTTGGTGAGCGAGTTATAATTGGAGATGATACGACTTGCGCAAGGTGTATTATCGGCAATAATGTCGCAATAAATCGAAGGAGCTATATCAACGATTCTTCGATTGGTTGTTATTCATATTGCGGTATTAATACGACGATTAATTTCTCAAAAGTGGGGAAGTATTGTTCTTTCGCAAGAAATGTTGATGTGGGTGGCTTTGATCATGATTATCGGAAGGTAACAACGCTTCCGCGATTTAGGTTTGAACAACTAAAAAGTGGTGAAATACCAAAACCTGACGATCACAGAGACCGTTGTATTGTAGGAAATGATGTGTGGATAGCCGCTGGAGCGCAAGTGCTTCACAAAGCAAGAGTTGGACATGGTGCAATTGTTGGAGGCGGGGCTGTCGTGACGAAAGATGTGCCCCCGTATGCAATTGTATGTGGTGTTCCTGCTAAAATCATAGGATTCAGGTTCGAAAAATCCATCATTGATGCGTTGCTTGAGATAAAGTGGTGGGATTGGCCGCAGGAGGTTGTAGAACGGGAACTTGAAATGCTTGTTGACGAAGATGTTGACGAATCTGTCATAGCGAGGTTGCGTCGCGTAGGCATGCGTGTGAATACATTATTTTGAGCCTCGCATTTAGACTGCATGTCGTTGTTTGAGCGGTGTAAATCATCATCATGTTTGGATTAAAGGCAATATGCGATAGGCTGTTTGCTGACCGCTGTGAGTCGTCATTACGGGCTGGTGATATTCCCTATTTGGAAACATCTGATCTGAGGGCTCTCAACAAGAATCCGCTCGTGTCGATAAGGGTCATGGCATATAACCATGAAAAATTCATCCGCGAATGCATCGACAGTGTGTTGGCGCAGAAGACGGATTTTGATTTCGAGATTGTCATTGGGGAGGATTGTTCGCAGGACAAGACGAGGGAAATCTGTTTTGAGTATCAAACGAAACATCCAGATAAGATACGGGTCATCTGGTGGCATGAAAATGTGAGCAAGTTGGGTGGGAATGGTAGTCGGACGGTTGCGCATTGCCGTGGTGAGTATGTCGCGTTCTTGGAGGGTGATGACTATTGGACTGATTCTCTGAAACTCCAGAAGCAGGTGGACTTGATTAGGACTACTGGCAGTATTGGATGCGTTGCAAATTACGTGACACTGTATCAGGATGGGCGAATTAGCGAGACACGCTATAAAAGCAATGGCTTTATCACGCATCAAGACTTGGCGCATTTCTATCCTCATACGGCAACGTATGTCATTAGGCGTGATTTCTTGACGATGCGCGAACGGATATTCCCCGAGATTCATGTGTGGTACGATGTAGTTTCTCTGCATTGTCTCGTCGAGACCGGCAAGGTGGCGCATTTGCAGGATGTTGTTTCTGTCTACAGATTGACGGGTGCGGGTGTTGCGACGAGTTTGTCTGGACAGGATAAGAAGATACTTGCCATCAAGCAGTATCTTGATCTTTATCTCAATGGGCCGAAAAGCTGGCACAAGCGTTTTGGCGCGCTGGTCTTGACGTATATCGCCTACTTCTTCAATCGTTCTACGCCTGGGTGGTCGAAGGAGTACACGAATAAATTCGCACGAGACTTTAAACACGCCTTCTGGACGATTTACTGGCGGCAGCCATTTGACCTGCGAACGATTCGGGCGTTGATGCGGTATCTGCGCTTTCGTGTTGGGTTTACGAAATAGGAAAGTGTGATATGCAACTGAAAGACGGAATGTCTTATGTGACAAAAACGCAGTCCACTGAGGCAGTAAAACATCCTCGTGAAAGTGGCATTGAACTGCTGAGAATTGTGGCGATGTTGTTCATTGTTGCACATCATTTTGTATACAACAGCGGACTTTCAGAATCGTTTGACTATGCGCATCCTGATGCGAATCTTATATGGCTGCAGTGGATTGGGGCGTGGGGCAAGACGGCGATAAATGCATTTGTGATTATCACGGGATATTTTATGTGCACAAGTTCATTGACTGCAAAAAGATTCTTAAAGTTGCTGTTTCAGGTTGTGTTTTATCTTGTGGCAATATTCTTGGTCTTCTTGGGTTTTGGATATGAGACCATAACGCCTAAGCGGCTGTTCGAGCTTGGCGGACATTTCTTCATTGGTATCAATAACGGCTTTACTGTCTCGTTCCTTTGGTTTTATCTGGGGATTCCGTTTTACAACATATTGATACGGCATTGCTCGAAAAGGGAGTTGTTTCTTTTAATCGGTTTGTTGTTGCTTCACTTCTCCGGAGCCGCTACATTGTTTGCTGCAAAGTACTCGTTCAACCACACGTTCTGGTATATGACGATTTATTTCATAGGCGCGGCGATTCGTCTTTACCCGATGTCGTGGATGGGGCGCAATCGGGTCTGCCTGCCGTTGCTCATGGGATGTGTATGCCTTGCCAGTGTTTGGATGTTGATAAATGACTGGCTAAAGGCATGTGGAATGACGGTGAACTTCCAATACTGGCTCATAAGCGACTCTGACAAGATTCTGGCTGTGGCAATTGGCGTATTGCTTTTCCTCGTGTTTCGGAACTGGAAGATTGGGTATAGCAAGGTAATCAACACCGTAGCCTCAACTACATTCGGCGTTTTGCTGATTCATGCCAACAGCGATGCAATGCGCCAATGGTTATGGAAGGATCTTCTAAATGTCCCTGGTTTCTCAAGCTGCTCATTCATGACCCTAATCGGGAAGTCTCTATCGTGCATCATAGGAGTTTTCGTTGTATGCAGCTTGATTGATCTACTGCGAATCAAATATATTGAGAAGCCAGCTTTGAGTCAAATATCATGAAGGTCAGACGTGGTCGTATGAAGTGTTGCCTAAATGTCATTGCAAGGTGGCTTTCTGCCAATCTTTTGCTTGTATTGGGCTATATTGCCTTGACTCGGCATGCTGCAAGCAGGGTTGAGATTCTCGCGGAATGCAAGTCTGGCATTACAATGAATCTGTTGTTCCATGATGCGGAACAAGGGTGGAAAGACGCCACGTCCGATTACGGCGCATATGGACAGTTGAAGGGTGGTGCGATGGATATGCATGCGTGGATCGATGGCGACAGAAATGTGTCTGATATGGGATTTGAACTTGTATCCAGTGCGCCATCTGTAAGGATAACGTCTATTAAGTGTCGTAGTCGATTGCTTTTTTTGCGAACTCTTGACCTTGACAGGGTTGTTGTGTCCTCCGATAAGGCGGGATTATCCGGTTTGGCGCATGGCTGTAAGGATCCATTACCTCTAGGGCCAGATGGTCGGCTTTATCTGTATCCGGATACGGATGACGGTTTTGTCTGGCGATGGTTGCCATCATGGGATCAAGATAGGATGCTTGCGATTTCTCTCCTGGCAGTGGAGATGTTTCTTTTGCTGCTCTCGATTCTCTTTGCAATATATAGTGAAGACAAGATGCGCTGGCGAAAGGCGATATGGCAGTCTGCGGCGGTTGCATTGTTCCTGTCGGCGTTCTATGAGTTGGCCCTTCCGTTTCAGTCATATTTGGTGAATGAATCTGATTTTGCATTCTCGGCTATGCATCTCCTCAAGGACGGCATTGCTGGCTTTTGGGGCGTTTTCCTTTGCGCGGCAGGGGCGCTTTTTGCAATTTCGTTTTTCTGGGGACGATTCTTTCATGTTGTCATAACGGCATTTCTTGTGTATGAATATCTTGAAACAGGGGTTTTGTCGATCGGCCAGCCGCCATTGAGTGGAGAAGTGGATTACTTTCTAGACAGAGGCAAGGGACTTCGTGATGCACTTATTATGGCAGCGATTCTAATGGCTGGTGCTTTCTCATGGACGAAGCTTCGTAATGTTGTGCATTGGGTGGCAATTGGTTTTCTCGTAATGACATGTGTCTCTTTCTTTGACGTCCATCCAGACAGGCGTGAAATGTCTTCGATCGAAGGCCCGGTTTCGGGGCTCCTTCTTAAAAAGGAAGTTGTTGAGAATGCAACTTATTCGACGAATAGGAATGTAATGGTGTTTGTGTTGGACAAAATGACATCTGAAGTGGCCGAGGATGTCATGATGTCGGACGATGATTTACGAGGCAAGTTTAATGGATTTATCGGATACAGAAACAACGTGGGGATGCATCAATTTACTGACTTGGGGACTGCGGGGTTGATGACAGGAATGTATCTTCAGTCGCCAGGAAGCTTGCCAGCTTATGTTAATTCTCTTTGGGGGCAAGAATCGGTTGTAGTACCATATCTTGGCGCGAATGCATCTGTTTATGTTTGTCCAGGGGGGCGGCATCAAGGTTGTTCTAATCGCATCATAAAGTCAAGTTCATCGGAGGAGCGCAATTCATTTAGCGGGGAAACCTTGTCTTGGCGGATGTCAGGGCAGCTCAAGTGGTCGCTTCGCGAAATTGTGTTGTTCCGCTGTTTGCCATTTATCGCCAAGGCAGTAGGTTTTAGGTGGATTGTGTCTGCTTGGCCAAACATTCGAAGTGGGGAAGAGGAGTCGTGGGTCTATCCAATATTGGCGGGACGGCCTGTTGATGAAAATGCTGCACTTTCATTTCACTATTACCACACGCAGGGCTCACACGAGCCACTGATTTTCGACCGGGACGGGAATGTGTCCAGTACGCCACGATACGATTATGAGGCGCATCGGGAGCAGGCATGGTATGCATTGCGTTGCCTAGGTCGCCTTTTCGATGCCTACCGGAGCAAAGGGATATACGACAGGTCTACAATCGTCGTATGCTCCGATCATGGTGGAAGTTACAAGAACGGAGGCTCGTACATTAAGAACGGGATGACTTCATCTGGACTTCCTATGTTGTGGATGAAGACGGAAGGCGATATCGGGGATTTTGAATGGAGTGAAGTGCCGACATCTCATGCAGGCATCGCGGATATGGTGAAGAAGAGCGCTGATAAAGCTCTGTCTCGCAAGGAGGCTGAAGAAGTGTTGCGCTCAGAGGACAGGTTGTATCGTGAGTCTTGCGATGGGGGATTTCTTGACTGGCATGTGGATGCTGTTGGACATGTGCGCAGGGAGATGACTCAGATTAATGAGGAGCTTGCGGCTGTTGAAATAGGCAAAAAGTATCGATCTAAAGATATGCTTGGCACGTTTGGGTTCTGCGGAGTTGATTGGACGAGCAAGCAGTTTGCAGGTAATACTCCTAAGATGACAATATCGTTTAAGGTGGTTGATTCAGGTTCACCATGTTCAGTTGAGATGGAGTTGTCAACGTTCTTGTCGCAGACAGGAGGTAGAAAGCCTTATACTGCGAGTGATCCGTGCCTCATTATTAGCGGCGAGGGCATTGAAAAGAAGCGTATATTTCAGAACGGAGAAGAACGTGCGGCTGTTGTCTTGAAAGGTCTTCGTCCAAATGCAAATGGAGTCGTGGAAGTTGATATTGAACGTCACGGCTTTAACGATACAGTGTTTCTAAACAACATTAAGGTTGAGCAATGAAGATGGCATTTTGTGGTAGTGGATCAAGATGAGGAGGTGGAGTAATGTTTGAGGTCAAGTCCAGGATTCATACGAATAGATATTTTGCCAATCGAGTTTCGTTCTTTGATCTGTTTAGGGCGATTCAGTACTATGATTATCAAGGTGATGTGGATCGAGTGCCGAGTTGGTATCGGGTTGAACGAGGCATGTCGTGTTTTACGGACTTGACACAAAGCATGGACGAGATACTTCTCACAATGAAAAGCAACACGCGAAATGAAATCAGACGGGCAGAGAAGGAAGGCGTCTCTTTTGAGGTTGTTTCTGACTTGCGGGAATTTGTGGTGTTTTATAATGACTTCTGCAAGAGCAAGGGGTTCGGCGATTACACAAGCGAAGCTCGGATGCGTAAGTATCGTACTGCGTTGCTGACAAAGGCTGTACATGACGGGAAGGTGCTTGCAATGCATGCCAGTCTGCTTGACAATCAGTCACATGTTGCATTGCTCATGTTTTCATGCTCCCATAGGCTTGAATCGGGATGCGACAAACGGATGATCGGGTGGGGGAATAGGTATCTTCACTACAAAGAACTTGAGTATCTTAAGAATGCGGGGTATACGCATTATGACTGGAGTGGTGTTTGTACGGATAAGAACAACCCTGCATATACAATTGGGCAGTTCAAGCTTTCTTTTGGCGGCAAGCCAGTTGAGAGCATAACGCTGAAAACGCCGGTATTTTCATTTCTTGAGTGTGTGCGGCGGAGAATGTCAAGGTTGTATAGCGCGTGGAGAAGTTCATGAACATGATATACAGTAAGTTTTCTGCATCCCGTTTTGAGGCGCGGTCAATTTAAGCAAGGAGGGTGTAAATCATGACAAGATCTAAAGTTGTAGCGTTTTGTGTGCAATCAGCAGTGATTTCTGGTTTTATCGCAGTGATTGTTCCGATTCAGACATTTCTTTGGAACCGGGAGATGTTCCTCTTCTCAATGAATGAATTGCTGCTTGAGGCTTGCGTCGCATTTCTCGTGCTGTTTGTTGGCTCATGTGCATTTATGATTGTTGTTGAGCATGTCTTTGGACATTTTGCGGGAATTATTCTTCGATTGTTTTTCTTGTCTATTACTATATGTCTATATCTTGAGACTGGTCTTTTGTCGATCGGCTTGCCCTCGCTTAATGGAACAAGCTCTTTTTCAAATATTGTGACAAAAGGGTATGATTCATTTGTTTGGATTTTAATTGTTTGTATCGTTTTCTGCTGTCATAGGTTTTTTGTTAAGTGGAGCACTTGGATTGAAATGGGTCTATTTCTGCTGATGTTTGCTTCTATATTTGACAGCAAGCGGAATTCTGAAAATGGCAATAATAATACGAATGAGTTTTCAAAAGATTTCTATCCCCTGTATGATGTTGTGAAAAATGTCCAGTATTCAAGAAGTTCGAATGTGTTGATATTTGTGCTTGATTCGTTTCCCGCAACCGCCGCTTCGATTATACTAAACAGGGTCCCGGAACTTAAGAATAAATTCCCTGGCTTTACTGCGTTTCCAGGAAATCTTGGCATGCATGATGAAACAGCTACAGGACTTCCTGCGCTGTTAACAGGAAGGTACTGCTCTGAGCATGATGACAGAGGTGCATTTGGCATGTCTATATATGGGGACGAATCTTTTCTTGTGCCGTATGTGCGCGCAAATTGCCCTGTGTTTTTCTCCGAAGGGTTGCATCAATTCGGATATACTAATCGTTTGCGCGAACTTTACACGACTGAGACTGTGACATTGAATAAAACGGGATTGGCATTTCTAAGGAGCACGGGATCCACGCCTTACTTTCGGTTGATTGACATAGTCTTTATTCGACTAGTTCCATATGTTTTCAAGAATCAGATGTTGAATATGGCCATAAAGGCGGTCGCAAGAATCCCGCCGCCAGCAAGCGCCGCAAGGGAAACGTTTACGTATAAGGCATTAGCAGATGCTGGATTCTCTGATGAATCAAAGAAAATGTTGGGATTCTTCCATACAGTAGGAACTCATCCGCCTTTTCTGTATGATAAAAGCGGGAACAGTCTTAATCCCGCGAGAACGGATCGGGATGGATTGCTTGACATCGGTTTGTATAAGCTTAGACTCCTTGGGGAATTGTTTGATGCGTTGCGGAACAAGGGTGTATATGATATTTCAACAATTATAGTCGCAGCTGACCATGGGTGTGTATTAATGCGAGAGAACGATAGTCAAGGTTACGAGTCGTCAATTTTGTGGATAAAACCGAAGGGGTGCATCGATTCATTTTCTTCTAATCAAGCGCCGACGAGTAACAGTAAGGTGTCATTGGTTGTGAAAGAACTCTTGAATCGCGATTTGTCTATTGAAGATATGAAAAAAATGCTTGTTCAAGAGGAACGAATCGTTCGTGAAGGCTTTTATGGAGTAACGAAAGCGTCGCTTGGGTTGGGAAAGGTGCATTATACGGATTGGGTGTATGGTGCTGATGGAAAATTGTTAAGAAAAGAGCGTCATTGAGTGTGGGATTGAAGCAGCGAGTTGTCAAGGGCGCCGTTTGGGCGACGCTGGAAAAGTTGAGCATGAAAGTGTTCACCTTTATAGTGACGCTTGTCCTCGCACGACTGCTTACACCTTCTGACTACGGAACAGTCGCGCTTTTGTATATCTTTACGAGCATTGCTGGAACACTTGCTGATGCTGGTTTTGGTCGGGCGCTTGTACAGAAGAAAGACGCAACGGAAGAAGACTTCAATTCTGTCTTTTATCTTAGCATTGTTATGGCCGCAGTAATCTATGCCGCAATGTTTTTTTCTGCTCCGGCGATTGCGCGATTCTACGACACGCCATGCCTAGTAGGCATAACCAGAGTGATGTCGTTGTCGCTTATCTTTCATGCGATCAATGGGGTCCAGGGGGCTGAACTTAGCCGCAAGCTGCTGTTTGATCAGGGTTTTAAGATAAGTCTTATCTCAGCACTGTTCTCGGCTGTCGTTGGCATAACGCTTGCGTATCTTGGTTTTGGCCCATGGGCGCTCGTATGGAATTCAATAGCGGCAGTCGTTGCTTCCACGCTGGCGTATTGGCATTTCATTGCGTGGAGGCCGAAGTTGATGTTCAGTTGGAAGTCTGTCAGTGAATTGTTCTCGTTCGGCTGGAAGATGTCGCTTTCAAGTTTGCTTGATTCGTTTTTCTCCAATCTGAGGGGTTTGTGCATAGGAAAATTCTACACAAAAGCCGATTTGGCGTTTGTTGACAAAGGCCAAGCATTGCCGGCGGTGGGCATGGATGTGATAACAGGGACGATTATGAAAGTTTCGTTTCCGGCGTTGGCGCAACTACAGAACGACAAGGTCAAGTTTCGCGATGCGATGCGTCGCATGATTCAATGTAGTACATTCCTTGTGTTCCCGACGATGGCCGGGCTGGCTGTCCTGTCGGACAGGTTGATACCTTTGCTCTTCGGAGACCAGTGGGTGGCAAGCGTTCCATATGCTCAGCTTGCCTGTTGGACGTTCTCCTTGTATCCGTTGCACGTTATCAATCTTCAGGCTATGACTGCATTGGGGCGAAGTGATTTGTTCCTTACCCTTGAGATAATTAAAAAGTTGTTGAGTTTGGCGGTTCTAGTGCTGTCGGTGCGGCAAGGTGTGTTTTTCTTGATGTTGATGTACGCGCTTGTTTCGAGTCCATTGAGTCTTGTGATAAACTCATGGCCGAACAGAAGACTTCTTGGTTATACTATTATGCAGCAGATCAAGGATGTTATGCCGACTGTTTTTGTTAGCATTTTGATGTGCTGTGCTCTCTGGATGCTGCGCATTTCGCTAGAATTCTTTGGTGTGTGGTCGTGTTGTGGGGATTGGCTTCTTGTCCCAATTGTTGTAATGGGCATTTTGGTTTTCGGCTCGCTAGTCGTTATGTTTAAGTTGTCGGCGGCGAAAGAGTATATGCAACTTATATTGTCGCTCCCGCGCTTCAGGAATCCGTTTGTGTTGTTCCTTGCGAGACGACTCGGCGTTTGATGTTATGATTACCGTTGAACAAGCCTTATTCGAAATTTCAATTGACAAGGTGGTTATAATGCCGAAGCCAGTATGAGGGATATGGAAACTATCGATAATGTCGCTGTATGTATACCTGTGTTTAATCCCGAGCCTGGGTTGTTGGAGCTTTGTGATGATTTGCTAAGAATGTTTAGGCTTGTTATCGTTGTTGATGATGGAAGTTGTGAAAACCAAGATATGTTTGGTCGATTACCGAAAGATATTATTTTACTAAAGCACACCGAGAATCTCGGCAAGGGACGTGCAATTAAGACTGCATTGACTTATTTGGTTAATAATCGGCCAGAGGTGACGGTGGCAGTGTTTTCTGATGGCGATGGCCAACATCGTCCGTGTGATGTACAAAAGGTGGCCGCATATACAGCAGGAAACGGCAATGTGGCGATAGGCGTAAGGGATTTTTCCAGATCTGGTATTCCATTTCGGAGCAAGTTTGGGAATGTTCTCACGTCGTTTCTTGTCCGGAAGTTGTATGGCATACCGATATATGATACACAAACAGGTCTCCGTGCTATCCCTTGTAGACTCTTCAATGAAATGTTGCTTACCCCTGGTGAACGGTATGAATACGAAATGCGTCTCTTTGGAATGCTGCATAGAACAGGAGATCTCTTAATGCAGATTCCTATAGCGACTGTTTACAACAACGGCAACAGAGCTTCGCATTTTCAACCGATTAGAGATAGCTTGCGGGTTTATCGTGGACTTCTTGGGGATACATTTGCTAAATTCTGCGTCTCAAGCGTGCTGGCTTTTCTTGCGGACAATGTCATATTCACCTTTTTGTTGTTCTTTCTTCAGGGTCTTGGATGGCTGCGACGTTACGATATATTGGCGTCGTTGGTTGTTGCGCGAATGGTCTCTTCGTCGATTAACTACCTTTGCAACAGGATTTTCGTATTTAAGTCTGCCGCAAGACTGGTTTCCTCGTATACAAGGTATTGGGCACTGGTTTTCTTTGTAGCGATTCTTTCATACATTGGTACAGCGTGCCTTTCTGCTGCATTAGACGCCTCTGGATTGATAATCACTGTCGTCAAGATCGTGGTAGAGATGATTCTTTTTGTCATTTCATATCGTTGCCAGAAGCACTGGGTGTTTATAGAAAGGGCAAGTTCAGATGAAAAAAAGAACTGAAAGTGTTTGTGAGTCTCTTGCGGCGTATGTTTCGCTAGATGGCTTAATACTTTTTAATCTACTGTTGTCTTATTTGCTGTTTAGCATTTTCCATATGTGTGGATGTTCCTTCCCTCGCGGTTCGTTCCTGTCCGCGACGGTGATTTGTATTTCGCTAGCTTTATTACGGGGGAGAAAATTTGCAGGATGGTATGTTGGTGTCTTTTTGTTTTGCCTACTTGCGTCTTGTTTTACGTTCTCTTACATCGATTCGGATGCGATAACAGTCCATTATCCGTGTCAAGCACTTTTGGCGGAAGGGTGGAATCCAATTTACGAACGGACTGCTGATGCGGTGTTACAGTATGGCGTTGATGGTAGCCGCTGGGCGTTTTACATCGCATTCATGCCAAAGGTGACTGCTGCTTGTGGGGCAATGGTGGCGAAGACGTTTGGCCTTTTTGCTGGGGATTCATTTCTTGGCTATGCGTTGTGTTTTTCTTTGTTTGCGCTTTCTCGTCGTTTTGCATCGTCAGTATGGCCTTCATGTGGTTCCTTTGCAAGGTTTATATTCGCTTTTGGCATGGTTTGCTCTCCGCAGTTCGTTAGTGTCTTAAGTGGGAAAGTGGATTATACAGTCCATGCCGCTTTTGTCGCCGCATGTTTGTCGGCTGCGCTTATATGGCGTGGCGGTAGCCGTAGAGATTGCGTGGTCTTCTTGTCGTCGATTGTCATTGCCGCTACGTGCAAGGCTCTTGCATTGGTCTTTTCTGTATATCTCATGGTCTGTTTGGGAATTGTGTGCCGCAAGTCGGTGGCTGTTAGATGGCTTCTTTTTGGCGCAGTTGTATGCATACTGATTTGTGGATTTTCCCCTTTCTTCACGGCGTGGGCTACTCAGGCAGGACACGATATCACTGAAGCTTTTGTCGTGAACGATGATGGTGCCAAAATGGGATTGGTTAGTAGGACTGTTTATGCATGGTTCTCAAAATGGCTCGCGATTAAAGGGTGTGCCATTGCGTTCGCTAAGTTTGATTTCAATCCGAGTCTTGTTTGTCAAGGAGGAGGAAATCTCGAAGGCTTTGGAACTTTGTTTCGTGCTCTTATGTGGATGTCCATCCTTGCATTGGCATTATCAAAAAGAACGGTTGCTTTTTGGTGTGCAATCTTTATTTTTATAACATCAAATCTGATTCCTGCCAAGTATATTGGATATGCGCGATATACTCCTCAGATGATAATCGTTCCTGCCTTGGCATTTTTCAACTTTGCGTATGCGCCGCAGGAATTTACTGCCAAATGTTCACGCCTGATAACGACTGCACGTGTGCTTGTGGTTGCTTTTATTGTTGTTTTTCATGGGGCAATTTGTTTGCGTACCGCCGCAATAGGTGTGAGATACATAGCATTGGAAGCAGATCGGCAGCAGGCGATCAAAGAAATCAAGACACATGGACCGGTTGGGCTCCCGACGCAAGGAAATAAGTATGTTCTATCAAAGCGCTTAATGGCTGGTGGCGTCCAGGTTGTCAAGGACGAGTCAGCACCACGCCTGCCTAAGATGTCAATGATGATGATGATTGATATGAATGATTCAGAAGCGAGGCAGAGAACCATGGATAAGAGATTCCCGTTCTGCTTTCGCCTTAAAGATTTTAAGGAGTTTCACTGGGGAGAAGTGTTGACAAATTTCCCGCGCCCGGTTTTTAGGTGTGGCATTGAAAAAGACTGACGAAATTTTGGCGAGCAATTCCTGTAATTACTGATCTTGCCAATCTGACATACCTTAATTCTGGCGAGCCGCAAAATATGCGATGCAAAAAAAGCCAAAGTTACGTCCATGAACATATAGGCATGTTAACTGGAGTCAGATGAAACTAACAATAGTAGGTCAAGACTTTGCCGCTGGGCAAGGGGTAGATTATGTAACTGCAATCACGGCGCGGATGTTTGCAAGGATTGGTTGGGATGTTGACGTGGTTGTGTCCCAAGTACATGCAGACTATCTTAAGGAAGGCAAGAAAGCGTTTGAACTGCCAGTCACGGCTAAGTTGATTTATATGCCGAGTCGTCGCTCAAGGTACAATGTATTGTTCCTCCGCAAATATCTTAGGAAATGCAAGTCTGATTACGTAATTGCGGAATCAGTTCAATATGCATGGTGCATTCGCTTGGCAGCAATCGGAACGCGTAAGACGAAGATCCCGAAACTTGTTGAAGTAAATCACAATAACGTATATTTATTGAAAGGAGTACGGCTGCTAATCATGCGTTTAAAGTATTGGTTTTTGTATTCCAAGTTTCATTCGCTTTTCTTTGTGAATGCAAAAAGCGCAGAAAATTTCAAGGCAATGTTTGGATTTCTGAACAAATTGCGTTTGATGTCTGTGAACAACCCGTGCTTGGATGATGTTTTCAAAACGAAGTTTGCCCACGCCCCTCGGCATCCTTGGTTGATTGATAAAAAGTGTATGACATTTGTATCAGCTGGAGCTTATCAGCCATATAAGTGCCATATGTTGATTCTAAAGGCTCTGTGTAAAGTGCGAGATCTTGGTTGTCAGGTTAGAGTCATTATTTTCGGACGCGGACCGTTAGAACCCGAGTATCGGAGGTTTATTGCGGAGAATCATCTTGATGAGTATGTCTCACTGGGGGGGTTCACCAATCAATTACCTGCGGAAATTCGTGCGTCGGATGGATTTATTCTTTCTACTAATGTTGAAACTTTCGGTATAGTACTTGTCGAAGGATTGGCTTGCGGTGTGCCGTGCATATCCACGGACGCGCCATTTGGCCCACGAGAGATTCTCGCAGACGGAAAATATGGGAGAATCGTGCCGGTCAATGACGTTGACGCAATGGCGAAGGCTCTGATAGACTGCATAGAGGGGAATGTCCCTGTTGCGCCCAGCAATGCCTGGGAGCGGTATACAGAAGATGCGATCATGCACAGATACCTAAAAGGACTTGGTCTTGATGCATAGTCATGGCAATGCTGACAGCCGCATGGTAAGGGTAATCATCAACGCAGACGACTATGCCTACGACGAGAATCGCACCTTGGCGATTCTTAAAGCGTGGAGAATTGGCGCGATCACGTCCACTACGGCGCTTGTCAACTTCGAACGCGTTGAGGATTGTATGCAGCGCGCGGTGGACGCCGGGCTGGGGGACAGAGTGGGATTCCATTTCAACCTGACGAGGGGTTACCCATTGACCAAGGCGATTCGTGGCAGTCGGCTGTTTTGCAACTCCTCCGGTGAGTTCAACGGTGGTTTTTTCCGCAAAACGCGACTGGGACGATTGTGGCTGCCGAAGTTCGAACGCAATGCAATTAGAGATGAGTTCAAGGCTCAGGCGGAGCGGTTCATTGTGGCAGGTGGGCGGTGCATGCACTTTGACTCGCATCACCATGTGCATAACGACCTGTCGGTGGTGTCTGTGATTCTGCCGTTGGCCGTTGGAATGGGCTTCAAGTCTGTCAGAAGACCGGCAAATCTTGGAGACATGACCTTGTGCAAGATGGTAGCCAAGACTGTGGTAGCCGGCAAGATTCGACGTCATCTTGAATTCAGGACGGAGTTCTTCGGTGGATTCGGAGACTTTGCCAGACGCTTGAGCCAGTTGCCGGACGGATCGTCTGTCGAGGTCATGGTTCACCCCATGTTCGGCGCGCTGGAATCGCTAGACTTGGGCGATGCGCTGACGGATAGCGGAATTAGCATGGAAAATCGACTAGAGTTTCTTCGCAGGAATTCTTCAGTATTGGTAATGGAATGACGGTGGCACTAATAATTGCGGGAGGCATGGGGTCGAGAATGGGTGCCGTCGTGCCAAAGCAGTTCGTGCAGGTCAATGGAAAACCTGTCCTCATGTATACCTTGGAGGCTTTCCAGCGACATTCAATGGTGGATGTGATCGAACTTGTGTGCATAGACGGCTGGCAGGATGCGGTTCGTGCATGGGCGGAGGAGCTCGGGATCACGAAACTCAAGTGGGTCGTTGCCGGCGGAGCCACCGGCCAGGAGTCCATACGCAACGGCGTATATGCACTTGAGGACAAATGCGGAGCAGAGGACATTGTTATCGTCCACGATGGGATTCGCCCGCTTGTTGACGAGGCGGTTCTCGACGACGTCATAGACAAGGCTCGTCAGCACGGAAACGGCGTCACGTCTATGCCATACAACGAACAAATATTTCTTGTGGACCCGGAACAGCCAGAGACGACCTGTAGATACATACCGCGAGAGACACTTAGGCGTGTCGCAACACCTCAGGCGTACAGATTCGACCTGTTGTCCAGCAAGTACCACGAGGCATTTGAGAAGGGGGTGGGGATACATGGCTCTTCGTACACAAATACAATGATGACCGAGCTTGGCGTGCGCTTGTTCTTTGCCGCCGGTTCTGACCGGAACATCAAACTCACGACGCCAGGCGACATCGAAATATTCAAAGCAATGCTAGGATGAGCGCCGTAGAATTGAATAGAGGGAATACGTTCATGAGAAGATTGCTTGACATCCCTGAATATGCCGAAGATGTAAGGAATGTGGCATCACGTCTTTCCGCTTTTGACAGTATTGCGGAGAAGAAGGTCTTGATCACGGGCGGCACGGGTTTGATAGGGAGCTTTCTTGTTGATGTTCTCGAAGCAGCCGACCTTGGATGCCATATTTTTCTGCTCGGACGATCAATGGCCAGAGCGAAATCTCGTTTTCCTGATTATTGGGACAATGGGCGACTGCATTTCGTCGAATGGGACGCATCTGCTCCCACCGTGCCGCACATCGATGCAGAAATTGATTTTGTCTTGCATCTGGCGAGCAACACACATCCTGTCGCGTATGCAACAGATCCGATTGGGACCGTGGTTATGAACGTGATCGCTTTGGACAAACTGTTGTCGCTTGCATCAGAGATGGGCGCCCGGCGCTTCTTGTTCGCGTCGTCGAATGAGATCTATGGCGAGAACCGCGGTGACGTGGAGTTTTTTGACGAGAAGTACTGCGGTTACATAGACTGCAACACGCTGCGGGCCGGATATCCCGAATCCAAGCGCTGCGGAGAGGCTCTCTGCCAGGCGTACCTCAGGCAGAAGGGACTTGATTGTGTGATTGCGCGGCTGACGCGCACATATGGTCCAACTGTCCTTTCGACGGACACAAAGGCAATCAACCAGTTCTTCGGCAATGCGCTACGAGGAGAGGACATTGTCCTTAAGAGTGAAGGCAACCAGTTTTTCTCGTATCAGTATGTTTCGGACTCCGTGTCTGGACTGTTGACGGTGCTGCAGGCGGGGGAACCCGGACAGGCGTATAACGTGGCAGACGAATCGGGAGACATTACCCTGCGAGACCTTGCGTCCCTTGTCGCAGCCCAGTCTGGGCGCGGAGTGATATTCGACGTGCCCGACTCTGTGGAATCCGCTGGCTTCAGCAAGGCGACAAAGGCAAGGCTGAATGGAGCTAAGTTAAAGATGCTTGGCTGGAGGCCAACATATGATATAGCACGGGGTGTTGCAAGAACATACAAATGCCTCAAGATGATGGAGCGCTGAAAGCAAATGGATGATAAATACAATCTTAAGCCGCTTCAGCAGGAACTCTTTGGCATATACAAGGAGATCGAACAGATATGCGACCGACATGGATGGCGCGTCTATGGAACGTCAGGCACTGCCCTTGGTGCTGTTCGCCACAAGGGGTTCATTCCATGGGATGACGACCTGGATGTCGGTATGCCGCGAGATGACTACGAGAAGTTTCTTCTGGTGGCCGATGCGGAACTGCCCCCATGGCTTAGGGTTCTTTCTTGGAAGAACTGCAAGTCCTATACTACGCTTTTCGCAAAGGTGATAATATCAGACCCGCTTCGAGTGGACGGTGTTTGTGCAAAGACGAACATGACGGCTCCTATGGGAATCTACGTCGATGTGTTCCCTTTTGATGGATATCCGGTCTCCAAGATTCGCCAAATTTGCAGAATATTGAAACGGGGCCTTTACAACGCCGAAGGCTATGCGGCTTCGTTGCGGTGGGAGAATCTTAGAGGTTTTCAGGCAAAGATTGGATGGCTGTTCGGCAAGATGCTCAGACTTCTTCCAGGTTGCCCAGAAAGCTATAGGGGTTCGCTGCGCTTGCATGAAGCGCTTCTGCGAAGCATGCCATTTGAGACGAGTCCACGTGTGATCAGCAGCATGTGGTACCATGAAGAGCCTCGCTTCTCAAAAACGCCAAGGGCTGGATGGTTTTCCGCAAAAGACATGGGGAAGGGCAGAGATGTTCCGTTTGAAGACGGTACAATGCGCATCTTCGACAATGTCGCCCCTTATCTGATATCATTGTTTGGCGACTATATGAAGCTTCCGCCAGAAGAGGACAGACATCCCACACATGGAATGGAAAACGTGGCGAAGGTCCCATGGAGATATGGCCCAGTGGAAGAAGATTGATTGGAAGCGAACGCCGAGGCGCATCCTCAAGTGGCGGAAGAGGTGCAGCGCGACAGAAGCAGCGAGCTCGGCGACAAAATCATCGCGATACGCTCTGCGCTGGACTTCAACCTCGTGAAATTCGCGAAAGGAGGGAAGGGAAGAATGAAGTTAGAAAAACCTAAGGATTCAGAAGGCCTTTTTGTGTTGTTGCGTGACCCGTTTGGAACTGTTCCGCTCTATTGCTACATTGATCCCGTCAAGAACGAAATTTTGTACGCGGATTCTGTAGTGGAATTGTTGAAACGTGGCGTTCCAAGAAAGCTGAGCCGAGAGGGATTGTTCTCCTATTTGGCGTATGGTTGCCTGTGCGCGCCATATACGATGATCGAAGGGGTGGTGTCCGTTCCGCCGGGATGCAAGGCCGTTGTTGAAGGGGGAGAGATCAAGATTGAGCGGCATTGGACGCCTTCGTTTGAGACGAAACCCTGGCGGCAGGACGAGGCTCAGGAAGCGGTTGCGACAGAACTGCTGCGAGCGGTACGTGAGCAGACGGAGTCGGGCAATCCTGCTGCCTTTCTGTCTGGTGGGCTTGACTCATCGGCAATCGTTGCCTTGTGGAGGAAGCAGTACGCTGGCGAGATCCGGACGTATTGCGTCAAGCATGAGGATGGCAAGTCGGAGGAAAGCCGATGGGCGCGCATGGTGGCCGAAGCCAACCACACAAGGCACACCGAACTTCTGCTTGAAGACAGGATGATTTGCGAGTGGCTGGACGAGGCAGTGGCAAGTTATGACCAACCGTCCTGCGACGGACTTAACTTCTGGTTCGCGACGAAACTGCTTAAAGAGACCGCAGACGAGAAACTGATGCTTTCGGGAGAAGGCGGCGACGAGCTGTTTATGGGTTACGGGCAGTTCATAAAACACCAGCTCGCATACAAGTATGCTCCGCTGATGCGCCATATGCCGCGTTTCGTCGGTGGAATGATTGACGCCTTTGCGCCAAATGAAAAGTTCCGGAAACTTGCCATGCTCGCGGGATTCAAGGGAGAGCCTTACTACATTCCTCGTCGTATTCACACCGATTGGCAGATAGCAAATGTGGTCAATCCAGATCTGCGATTGCCGAGTGCCTATCCAGAAGAGACTTCTTCGCTGTTGCCGCACATGGAATTGCCTGGCGATCTACTGAACCGGATTTCGTGGCTTGAGATGCAGACTGTCGTTGCGGACATGTGGATGCGAGACGGTTTCCAGACGAGTGAACACAACGGAATCTCTCTTCGTACACCTCTTTGCGATGTGAAGCTTGCGGAGCTGCTCTATACAATCCCCGGTCAAATGAAGTGTGATTCGGAAATATCCAAGCCCTTGCTTGTCAGGGCTGCAGGCGATGGGATCCCGGATGCCGTCGTCCATCGTCCGAAGCAGGGGTTCTCCCTCCCGTTCGATCGCTATTTCTCAGGAGAGGTAAAAGACCGTATCGACGAGTTCCTTTCAGGCAATACGACTAAGCTGTTCAGGCCTGAAGTTATTCGCAAGGTCGGGCGGTTGTATCGAGACGGTAAGGTCTACTGGAACCGTGTCTGGCTGCTGTTTATGGCGGAGGACTGGTGTCGTAGGAACAAGGTGGAGTTGTGAAGCTTGTAATGTACCAAGACTGCATCTCGCCTCACCAAATCCCACTTGCCAGGGAATTGGCGAGGAACATTGGTGCCGACGAGTTCCGCTATGTCTACAGAGACAAGTCCCAATCCGGGCGGACTAGCATCGGCTGGTCAATGGATGGTTCTGAGAAATGGATGGTTCATGTTGGTTCGCGTCCTGTCGAGGCTAGAGCTGCGATAGAAGAGTCGGAATGTCTGCTGACTATGTTCCGCGACATGGCGCTTTTCGAGCGTCGTGCGGGAAGGGGGCTTGAGACGTTTTTGCAGACGGAGCGCTGGTTCAAGCCTAAAGCAGGTATTCTTAGGCTCCTCTCTCCATCGTATCGACGTATGGCCAGACGGTTTGTGAGACTTCTTGACAGTGGTGGCGCTGTATATCTTCCGATAGGGATCCATGCGGCGATGGACATGGCGCGGCTCTGTGGCTTGATGCATGGTGATTTGAGGTGCTTGTTTGCGGCTCCGAGGCTGGGTTTCGAGAATTGCCCAATGGGCAGGGTTTGGCTTAGGCAGAGCCGCAGAGCCGCAGAAGCATCCTCTGTCGATTGTCGTTTGTCGTCTGTCCCCGATAAACATTGCCTAGACAAGATGCGCATTTGGGGCTATTTCGTCGAGCCATCCAAAAATGCCACGCGCCCAGTTCAAGAGGATAGAGATGCATCAGCATCCAACCTAACGACTAACGATCAACGACTAACGACTAACACCCTCAAAGTTCTTTGGGTTGGCCGCCTTTTGGATTTGAAACGCGTGGATACAATAATTAAAGCAGTTGGATATCTTACCTCTCAAACCTCTCAAACGTCTCAAACCTCTCAAACATTCCTTCTTGACATATATGGGTCTGGGCCAGAAGAGGCGCGCCTCAAGAAACTGGCTGCCAAGTATGGTGATGTTATTAAGTTTTATCCACCTGTGCCCATCGCAGAGGTTCGCAAGTTAATGCGAAATCATGATTTGCTTGTGATGTCGAGCAATGCATATGAGGGATGGGGTGCTGTGGTCAGCGAAGCGCTCGAAGAGGGTATGAAAGTCGTCGGTACATACGAGGCTGGTGCGAGTGCCGCGCTGTTGCCAGAAAGAAACCTTTTTTACGCAGGAGACTGGCGAGAGCTGGCGAGAATTTTGCGGCATGGCGCGGAATGTTCGGCAATTGGACATTGGACGGCGGAAGAGGCTGCCCTTCGCCTTGTTGGAATGGTAAAAGAAACTAATGACGTCGGCAAGTCTGTCGCGTAGTGATAGGTTTGTGATGACGCATAGCGGAATGCGTACGGCTCGTATCGGTTGGATTGATGCATGGAGGGCGCTGTTGATTGTGCTTGTCGTGGCGGGGCATGCGATCGGAACGGCGTCACATTATGTTCCTGCTGGGCACGTTGATTTTTATGAGTTTGTTTTTAAGGTGATATATTCTTTCCACATGCCTGCTTTTTTCATGCTGGCAGGGCTGATGACTTCCGAGGCGGAGAAAGAATTGCCTATTGGATTCCTGATCCGAAAATACTTCAAGCGGCTTTTAGTGCCATATTTCTTCTTTGGGCTTTTAAGCATGGTCGTATATGTGGTCGTCATGCCGTATTTTGGGAGGTTCTCGTCTGGCTCGACAGGTTATTATGGAGAGTTCTCTGGTGGAGCATGGTGGCATCCATGGGTTAGCCTCTTGTATGGGGCGGTGTTCCCTGGAACCGATGGGTTTCGGTGCAATTCTGTTTTATGGTTTCTGCCATGCCTCTTCTCCGTAAAGTTGATAGGGAGGCTGGTGCTGGGATTTTTTGATCGCATGCGCATGTTCTACCGGATTGCTTTGATTTTAACCGTCTGCATTGTTGGCTGGGCCATGCAGTTTGCAGCAATTCCCTCGCTTCCGTATGGATTGTCCAAGTTGTTGTGGTATTTTCCTTTTTTCCTGATAGGGTATCTGTCCCGTCCTGTTTTGATTTGTAGATCGGTTGATGGGGTTACCGCAATGGAATGGTTGCGGCGTGTTGCCGTTTTGGTTATATTTGCAGCATTCGTTGTCTTGATCTGGATCGTCCCAAATTTAGCATTTCGCGGAAAGCTGCTATGGTATCTTGTCCAGGTCGTTTTAGGTGTTCTTGGAGCATTTCTGAGCATGCGCATCGCCGCGAGAATCTCAACAATGTTCTCTGGCGTATGCTTTCAATTGTCAGTGACCTCAATTGGCATAATGTTCCTGCACAAGTACTTCATCTTGGCCGTAATGTCCATTTCTGGAGTCAGAGCACTTTGGGCTAGGTCGGCTTTGCCTGTTGGTTTCGCGATTTCATTAGTTGTAATGATTGCAAGCGTGGCTGCTGCGTGGCTGCTTTCAGCTTGTGCTAGGCGTTTTATTCCGTGGACAATAGGAGCGCAGTAAAATGAGTTTGTCCCCACTTTACGACAGGAAGCATCTTGTTAAAAGTCTACTGTGGATTTGTATTGTGCTTGGCCTCATGAAGGTGACGGGGGGGGCGGGCTTTGCAATTGTCGTGCTGATGGTGCTGTATAGTACATTGAGCCAGAAGACGGAAGCTATGTTCTTCTGGCTTCTTGTGAGTGTCGTGGCGATTATCGTTAATCCACAGCTTATACCGAAAGGTGGTGGGTTTTCGCTGATGCAGCGAGGGCTAATGGTGTTTCTTGGATTCGTCATGGCGGTCAGGGTTATGGCGTATCCTTTGCATAGTGTAATTCGTCCTTATACAGGAATGATATTTTATGTCTTGTTTATGATTATGTCTTCAGCGCAGGGATGGAATCCTAAAATCTCTTTCCTGAAATTATTGCTGTTCACTCTCATCTATTTTGCCTATGTCGGAATGTCCAACCAGGTCGGAATCAATCCGCAAGTTTCAAGCAGAAGGATTAGGAGTGTGATGTTGTCGATGGCTACTTTGTTCATTTGTGGTTCGATGATGCTTCTGCCTTTTCCTGGCATATCTCAAATGCAGGCAGTAACCTATGGCTTGGAGTCAATTGACCTGTCACAGTATTCAAGCCTTTTCATGGGGATGACCAGTCATTCGCAATGTCTTGGTCCGGTTGTCTCTGTTTTGAGCGTCATTCTCCTTGGCGATCTTCTTTTCTCGATTAAGAAAGCGGATCCACTTTATATGTTCATGCTGTGCTGTTGCCCATATCTTATCTATCTTACGTCAAGCAGAACGGGAATGGGAGCCTACATCCTAGGTCAGATGTTTGTCCTTTGGGTATTTATGAATGCACGAGGACAAGGAAGGAGATGGAAATCACGGGTGATGACATTTGTGATGACCGTGCTGACATCACTTCTCGTAGTCTCTGCGTTTATTCCCTCTGTACAGGAAAGAGCTGCAGCCTTCCTGTTGAAGTCAAGCTATGGTGATGGTCAAAAAGTGACGGCGGAAGCGGTTACTAGCACTCGCAAGGGGAAAATCTACGAGGCGTTGCACAACTTCAAGAAAAGCCCGCTGATTGGGAATGGATTCCAGGTGGTGGCGGAAATGAAAAAGCAAAAGACGGAGGGGCTTTCGATATTCTCTGCCCCCATTGAGAAAGGGGTGTGGGTTACTGCTGTATTGGAAGAAGGCGGGGTTATAGGATGGGTGATTTTTGTTGTCTTTCTGCTTGTATGTATTGTCAAATCGTTGAAATGTAGAGCGTATATAGGGGCGTCGTGTCTTTTCGTTTGTATGATGACAAATCTGGGCGAGTTTACGTTTTTCTCGATGTCGTACTCTGGTGGTTTCATGTGGGCCATGGTGTTCGTGGGTCTCGCTCTTGACATCCGAAAGATGAAGGACGAGAACGAGGCCATGCAGCGCGAGATGATGCAGCGGCAGATGGAGATGGAGATGATGCAGGCGGAAGGCGAGCCCCCCTTCGCAGGATAAAAGCTTTTAGTGTATTTGGTGTGTTTCGTGGTTTAAAAAGACGGCGGGCAAACCAACCACTAACGACTAACGACTAAGGCGCAGTTGCACTCGCCAGCGGAATATGAGATAATACGCGATATATGAATGCTGACTACATTGATATGCTTAAGTGCCTGAACAAGGCTGGTGTTGACTATATGCTGGTCGGCGGTTGGGCAGTCAATATGTATGGCTACATCCGTGCGACAGTGGATTTGGACATATGGATACTTGCAGATCCCGAAAACGCAAGGAAAGTCTATGGCGCAGTTGCCGAGTTCGGTGCGCCGGTGTCTCAAATGAAGCCTGAGGAGTTTGCGGAATATGGCATGATATTTCAGATCGGTGTTGCGCCGTGCAGGGTGGATATCATTTCGAAGATAAGCGGGGTGAGTTATGCGGATGCCGTCACTCGAGCTGTTCCAAAGACCATAGACGGCATTCCTGTCCGAATAATCTCCCTTGATGATTTGATAGCAAACAAGAAGGCGTCAGGAAGAGCCAAAGACCTGGCCGATGTGGAGGCATTGGAGGAGTGCAAGAAATGACAAAGACCGTGAAAGCGTTTCGGATGGAAGACGAGAAAGAAGACTATTCATGGGCACTTGCCCTTGATGATTCCGAGCGCCTGGAAATCGCGACAAGGCTCGTTAGCGACCTGTGGTCGGCGGCACACGACGGCTCTCCGTTCCCGCCGATGGACCGCACACTCTATCGCTACAGTCATATGAGTCCATCATAGCCGCCTAAGAACCTTTTCGTGTACTTCGTGTATTTCGTGGTTAACAAAAGTCTGAAGAGCGTAGACTTGAAAGGTTAGAGTGGATGGTGGGGCTGTGCGAGATTTGAACCACGAAATACACTAAATACACGAAAGGAAGATTTGAGCGCGCTTCGCGGGGGGTAAAGATGAGTGATCTGATCTATGCTGACGAGGTATATGCAATTCAAGGGGCGATATTTGAAGTATACAAGACATTGGGTTCGGGATTTCTCGAAGGTGTATACCAAGAGGCTCTTGAATTAGAGTTGTCATCGCGTGGAATCCCTTACAAATCGCAACCAGAGATAACAGTCTTCTATAAGGGCACACAACTTCGTCAGACCTATCGCGCCGACATTATATGCTTTGATCGCATCATACTTGAATTGAAGGCGGCGAAACAACTTCTTCCGGAGCATAGCGCACAGCTGTACAATTATCTTCGAGCTACAGACATGAAACTTGGCCTGCTTATCAACTTCAGTCATTACCCAGGTGCGGAAATCAAGCGCATCGCTCGGTGACTGCGGCGCTAGCCGCCTAAGAACATTTTCGTGTACTTCGTGTATTTCGTGGTTAAAAATGCTTCAAGCTGCGGTTGCAACCGCCGTCGGAATATGAGATAATACGCACCAAAGCTTGAAAGGAGAAAATTAATGAAGGCATTCTTGTTTGCCAACGTGCCGCGCTCAACTCTCTCCTTTGAAGCTAATGGACGGATGTGCTTTGCACGAACATGAGTGACTATACATACTCGATGATAACCGGCGACAAATTGACGTTGCCGGTTGCGGAAGAGCTGTCTCGCGTGTTTTCCACTTCATATGGCCGCTGGAGTGCATTGGCTCCGAGTCCGTTGCGTCCCGGCGAGAGGATTCGCATGTCGCCGACTATGTATATGCGTGACTACGCGAAGTGCGACATCCGATTTGCCATGTGCCGCAAGGACGGCGAGCTTGTAGGACAGGCCGTATTCGTTGAGCGAGACACCGCCAAGGGCAAGGTCGTTCTAGTTGTGCAGCTTGTTGTTCTCGAGGCGCATAGGCACAGGGGGATAGCGACGATGATGCTACACAGCATATTCGGCTTCTCCGACTACTATGCCTGGGCGGTAGTCACTTCGAGCCCGTGCACGATTGAGGCGCTTGAAAGCGCGACTTTTAGGCGTGGCGAACCATGGCGGATCGCACAGGACAGGGAGATGATTGACCATGAACTGCTTGACTCGGTGCCGTTCCTCGCCAAGGCCGCCTGGCGGGTCGACGAAACTCGGACAGTCCTGAATACTTCGTTCTGGACCGATAGGTCGGATGTTCTTGAAGGGCGAACCCACGTCAGGGAGCGCTACGGTGAACTGCCAGAGGGCTGCGAATGGCTTGCGGTCGTGTTCCGAGACCAGGAACCGTCTAACATGAATGCATATTCGCGAATCTTGGAATGTTCGGGCAGCATCGTCTTCGACGCTTACCGCCGAATGCCTCAGATAAGGCAGAATTGGGCGAAGAACGCCTCTGAAGAAGTCGGCTGCATATTGCAATGGATTCCAACACTTGCCCCCGAAGATCCGATTTGCGATTTTGGCGCGGGAAGCGGACGGCATCTGGAAACCCTCAAGAAGCTTGGTTTCAGAAATGTCTGCGGAATTGATCGCGTCGTCACAGAAGGCGGAAGCGCCGTCGGCGTCATAGAAGGAGATTGTCGCACATGGCGTGGCGACAGGCGCTTTCGCCTTGTGCTTTGTCTATATGACGTCATAGGTTCATTTGCTGACGACGCCGAGAACAAAAAAATATTGTACAGTGTTGAGGAAAATCTAGCTGACGACGGCTATGCGGTGATTACCGTTGCAAACAGCGACTTTGCCGGCAAGAAGCACGTCGAAGCCATAGACGCAGAAAACAGGGAAGATCTGCTTAGGTCCGTCTTTCGCCTTATGCCGACAAAGGCCATGGCTACGGACGGTGAGTTCTTCGAGAGCCAGAGTCTTTGGGACAGAAAGACGGGATTGTTCTACCACAAGGAGCAATTCAGAGACGAGGATGGTGGGCTTCCGGGCGAGTATCTTGTTGTCGACCGACGCTTTTCCGAGGCCGAGTTCGAAAAATGGATTTCGCAGACCTCTTTGCGCGTCGTAATGAAGCGATTCGTCCGGTCTGGCTTCTCAAAGGAATACTCCCGCGACGATGGGAAGGAAATTCTGTTTGTGGTGAAGAAGTGACGAGCAAATCTATGTCCCCACCAAACGACTAACGACTAACGACTAACAACTAACGACTAAGGCCCTGTTGCAACTGGCGGCAGAATATGAGATAATACGCACCAAAGCTAGAAAGGAGAAAATCGATGAAGGCATTCTTGTTTGCCAACGTGCCGCTGAGCGTGCTGCATTTCGTTTTGTTCTTGATCTTCAAGGGGTTCCTTGGCCAGCCGGGCTACATCGTCGCCGACGCCCTCGGTGCATCCGCCGGCGGCATCCTCTGGTGGGCAGTCATGGTCGTCAACTCCCTCCTCTGGGGCGCAGTCCTCTCGCTTTTCGTCTTCCCGTTCATCCGCAAGGTGCTGAAGTGAGTGAAGGTATGTCGTCGGCCGTGACGTCGTAAACAATGGAATGATGGTTGATCAGGTGTAGGTCAGTTGTTCGCCTGATGGATATTGGCCTAGGGGTGGGAGCCCCTTGAGAGTTGTTTTCTTCTGCGGTGCACTTGCAATCCTCCGCTGAAAATGCGATAATACTGGCAACAAGCATTTGTGCCCTAACTATGGAACTTGATCTGAGACATTACAAGAACGAGCACTCGCGCAGAAGCAAGTATGCGCGAGCGTTCTGGAATGTCGTGTGGATGATTCTGTTCCGACCGACGCCGAATAGAATAGGCGCTTTTAATAGATGGCGTGCTTTTTTGTTGAGGTGTTTTGGGGCGAACATTGGCAGGCATACCGCAATTTATTCTTCCGTGTCAGTCTGGCAACCATGGAAGCTGAAGGTAGGAGATTGGGTGGCCTTGTCGCATGGGGTCAAATGCTATACAGTTGACACCATTGAGATCGGCAACAACACAACGGTGAGCGATGAAGTCTTTCTTGATAGCGCATCGCATGATATTTCCTCGCCGGTTATGGAACTTAAGCATGCTCCCATCAAGGTCGGCTCTAATTGTTGGTTGGGTGCTCGGGCAATCATACTGCCTGGCAGGGTCCTCGGCGATGGCGCGGTGGTCGCTGCCGGTGCAGTCGTCACGAAGGATGTGGAGCCGTGGACGGTTGTCGGCGGGAACCCGGCGGGATTCATCAAGAAACGTGAATTGCGGATTGAATCAAAATGACGTCAGAACAGTTGATTTGCTGGTATGCTCCGTCGCAACGTAGCCTTGAAAGGTCAACCTTAAAAGGGCTCCTTAAGTTCAAGCTTTGGCATCTTGTTAATATGACGATCTTTCGTTGGAGTTGGCATTTTGGAGCTGTCAGGAGTTTTCTTCTTAAGTCCTTTGGGCTTAGGTCCTTTGGGGTGGTTAGCTTCATGCCTTCGGCGAAAATCGACTGCCCGTGGAATGTTGCAATTGGAGATATGTCATCCGTTGGGAATGATTCATGGCTTTATGCGCTTGCCAAGATAGAGATAGGTCAGAAGACATGCATAGGAGAGCAGGTTAAGTTGCTGACGGGTTATCACGATATCTCGACAAGGAATTTTGCATTTAAGACAAAACCGATCGCCATCGGCTCGTGTGTATGGATAGCTACAGGTGCGATAGTGCTTCCTGGAGTGACGATAGGTGATGGTGCCGTTGTTGCTGCAGGGGCGGTTGTCACGAGGGACGTGGAGCCGTGGACTGTCGTCGGAGGGAACCCGGCGGCGTTTATCAAAAAACGAGAGTTTGGACAGGAGCAAATCAAGGAGGGCGAATGAGCGTATCGCTTTTCAGGCATGTCAGAGTCTGTGGAATGAAGACCGTCATTCCAGAACACTATGTTGACATAGACGACGAACTTCAATTCTTTGACAACAACCCAAAGAAATTGGCGCGGCAGAAAAAGATGATTGGGTATGGGCGCCGATACATAGCGGATGACCGGACTACTGTCACGGATCTTGCCTGCGACGCTGCTCGAAGGCTGATGTCCGAGATGTCCATTAGGCCTGAAGATATAGGGATGCTAATCTTTGTAAACCAGAAGCCAGACTATCCCGAACCATGCGATGCCAATGTGGCTCATGGCAAGCTTGACTTGCTTAAGTCTACACCAGCCATAGACATTAATCTTGGGTGCTCTGGTTATGTCTATGCGCTGCTGACGGCTCATGCGATGATTGAGTCCAAGGCCATTGGGTCGTGCCTCTTGTTGGCTGGCGATTTGTGCGCTAGGTCTACCGACCAGACCAATCGCAAGTCGGCTCCGGTTTTGGCGACGCGGCATCGGCGACATATGTCAAGTACTCTGAAGAAGAAATACCATCGGCTTTCGTCATGGGGGCGGATGGCAAGGGATGGGACAAGATAGTCCATCCGTTCGGGGGGTGGCGGATTCCTTTTGGTCGCGACATTGTTGATTTGCGATTTGAGGATTCATCAGGGAACTTGATTGAGGCGTGGCGCGGTGTTATGAAAGGCGAGGATGTCTTTGCCTTTACGATGGATGTCGTGCCGCAGTTGATAGCCGACATCATGTCTGCAGCAGGTTGGACGAATGACAATGTCGATTTGTTCTCGATTCATCAGGCCAACAAGCAGATTCTTGGGATGATTGTTGCCAAGGCGGGCATACCTTTGGAGAAAACGCCGACCGATGTGTTTTCAAAGTATGCCAACAACTCGACAAACTCGGTTGTGACGGTGGTTTGCGACCAGCCGAAGGAGCGGAAGATTGACAAGACCATCATGGCGGCATTTGGAATCGGCCTCTCTTGGGGGGCGGCGGCGTTAGACCTTTCCGGTATGTATAATGGCGGAATTGCAACCTATCATACGCCGGCTGATGCGCCGTCCCGTGAGGAGCAGATCGAGTACTGGCGGAAGTTCTTTAAGGGGGAAGTTTGAGAGTTGGGAAGAAGAGTAGCTTCCAAACATGCGAACGTTCAAGTCGCACAGACAATCTAACAAGGCAAAACAGAAACAAAGGAGAAAACAAATGACACGCGAAGAATTCCTGGCGGAGATGCAGGAGGTACTGCAGACCGATGATACGTTGACGGCGGAGACCGTGCTTGACGATCTGGTTGAGTGGGACTCGCTCTCGATGATGGCGACCATGGCGTTTCTTGACAAGAACTTTGGGGTCAAAGTCGGCCTCAAGGACTTCAAGGAAATGTCAACTATTGGCGACATCGCAGTAAAGGCTGGGGTATGACATGATATCCTTCAATTCCTATCAACGATTTATCGTGACAGGCGCCTCGTCTGGTATCGGCGAGGGAGTAGCCTTGCTCTTGAACGAACTGGGTGCGACGGTCATTGGTATCGGTCGCAATCAGGGACGATTGGAGGGAATGAAGAACAAGGCCAGACATCCTGAAAACGTATTCCTTGAGCAGAAGGACCTCGCCGAGGACATTTCGGGCCTGCCTGCATACGTCAAGGCGCTTAAGGAGAAGTACGGCAAGTTCCACGGCATGGCATACTGTGCCGGACTGCCCTGCATCAATCCGCTGCGGGCCGTTGAGTATGATGACATACAGCGCATATTCGCGGTAAACTATTTTGCACCTGTGTTTATGGCGAAGGGTTTCGCTGATCGCAGAAACAATGACGGCAATAGAAGCGTCATGGTGTTTATGGCGTCTGGGGGAGGTGTGCATTGCGATCCGGGCATGACGGAATATGCGGGATCCAAGGGGGCGCTTATTGCTACGATGCAGTCGATTGGACGGGAACTCGCTCCGCAGGGGATTCGTGTAAACTGCGTATCCCCGTCATTGATCGCCACGCCGATGGCGGGCGATATCGCCCGTGATTTTGCAGAGGGCAAATATCCATTCGGCATTGGCACCGTGCCGGATGTCGCAGGCGTGGTTGTTTATCTCCTCTCTGACAGAGCCAAATGGATTACGGCGCAGAACTACATTGTCGATTGCGGCGCGATGTAATGAGGTCTTGAATGGCAAGATCGACATTCAGACATGCTCGCATAACCGGCATCACTGCGGTGGTGCCGGAGAAGTGCATTAGCATCGACGACGAAATCGAGTTCTTCAACAACGACAGGGCCTTGCTGGAGCGCAACAAGAAGATACTTGGGTTGGGGACGCGGCATGTCGTAGATGACAGGACTACAAACGCCGATCTATGCGAGGCGGCGGCGAACGATCTTTTTTCGCAAATGGCTGTTTCGCGCGAATCGATTGACGCATTGATCGCTGTGTCGTGTTCGCACGATTACAAGTATCCTGCGTCGGCGTGCATATTGCATGGACGGCTTGGTTTGTCAGAAGAATGTTCTTGTTTTGATGTATCGGGATTAGCATGTTCTGCATACGTTCATGGATTGTGGTTGGCACATTCCTTGGTCTCGACTGGCGCTGCAAAACGATGCCTTGTACTTGCAGGGGAGACGGTCAGCATGCATTCAGACCGACGCAACAGAAACTCTAACATGTTGTTTGGCGACGCCGGTACTGCAACGTTGGTTGAATGGACGCAAGATGAACACCTGGCGTGGTTCGTTACTGGAACTCGTGGAAAGGATTGGGACAAGATTGTTGCGCCTGCGGGTGCATGGGCATTGCCTGTGCAAAAGGATATTGTTGATCTGGAAATCACCGATGCCTCTGGTAATGTCTGGCATTTGTGGGATGAAATCATGAAGGGGATGGACATTTTCAAGTTCACCACAGAGGTCGGTCCGAAGGGAATACACGATATTCTTGAGTATAGTGGAAAGGACATTTCCGATATAGATTACTTTGCTTTTCATCAGGCAAATAAACAGATTGTTAGGACAGTCGCTAATTTTGCAGGGGTTCCGAAAGATAAATACTCGACTGAGACTTTTACCAGATATGGGAACTGTGGCACAGCGGCTGTCGCAATGGATGTCGTGCGTCGGCTTTCTGATTCACCATTGGGCATGACGTGTCTTGCGACATTTGGAGTAGGCCTCTCATGGGGATTCGCGATTCTTGATTTCTCGGGTGTTCATAATGGCGGTGTTAGAGTCTACAGAACACCGGATGACAAAATGTCGAGGCAGGAGCAAATTGACTATTGGGTGCGATATTTCAGGGGTGAAATCTGATAAGGGACAAAGAGGGTGCAATGTTAAAAGGCAAAACGGCATTCATAACAGGGACGAACAGGGGTTTGGGGCGGGCCTATCTTGAAGAGTTCGCACGCAACCGTGCAGATGTTATTGCACATGCACGAGCGGAAAAACCAGAATTCATTGCGCTGTGCGCTGATGTCGCATCGCGCTACGGAGTCAAGGTGACTCCTGTGTTCTTTGACATGACGGATTCTGCCGCGATGAAGGATTCAATACGCACAATAATTGCTTCCAAGACCCCAGTCAATGTGCTTGTGAATAATGCAGGAATCCCTCATGGAGGATTCTTTGCCATGACGTCGATGGTAAAGATACGTGAGGTGTTTGACGTCAATTTGTTTTCTGTTATGGAGTTGACGCAACTTCTGCTTCGCTATATTGTACGCTGTGGTGGAGGAAGCATAATAAACGTTTCATCCGCGTTTGGCCTTGATTTGGCAGCAGGCAATTGTGCATACGGAGTTTCAAAGGCGGCGGTTGCCGCTTTCACCAAAGTACTGGCTGCCGAATGCGGGGCGAATGGTGTGCGTGTCAATGCCGTTGCCCCTGGATTAATCACAACCGACATAACAGGGTTTATGGACGAGAAGGTGAGGTTGGGGATGATTGAACATTGTGCTATGAAACGCGATGGGAAGGTGGATGAGGTTGCAAAGACTGTTGCCTTTCTGGCTTCAGACAATGCCTCGTTTGTCAATGGCGAAGTGATACGTGTTGATGGGCGGCTTTATTGATGGAGGTAGGACATGACGCTTGAGGAACACGCTCGAGACATTCGCCGAAACATTCTTGATGCCGGTTACAAAGCTGGTGCGATGCACTTTGGCGGTTCGCTTTCCATTGCGGATATCATGTCGTATTTGTATGGAGAGAAGATGCGCTATGAAGTTGCAAATCCTACATGGGAAGGGCGTGACCGTTTCTTCGTGAGCAAGGGACA
>JAFRBA010000223.1 GCA_017405115.1 Kiritimatiellia bacterium | reverse complement strand
GGTTCAGGCTCACCAGGACGGCATCATCCACTTCCCAGACATGGACTACTACGCGCAGCACATGCACAACTGCGACCTCGTGAACCTCGAGGACATGCTGCAGAACGGAACGGTCATCTCGGGGACGATGATCGAGAAGCCCAGGTCTTTCTCGACCGCCTGCAACATCGCCACGCAGATCATCGCGCAGGTGGCCTCCAACCAGTACGGCGGGCAGTCCATCTCGCTCACGCACCTGGCGCCGTTCGTCGAGGTGTCGCGGCAGTCCATCGCCCAGTCGCTCGAGGAGGAATGCGAGATCGCCGGCACGAAGATGCCGAAGGAGGCGTTCGACGCGATCGTCGAGAGACGCGTCCGGAAGGAGATACAGAAGGGCGTGCAGACGATCCAGTACCAGGTCGTGACGCTCATGACGACGAACGGGCAGGCGCCGTTCGTGACGGTCTACATGTACCTCGGCGAGGCGCGCAGCGAGCAGGAGCGCAAGGACCTCGCGATGATCATAGAGGAGGTCCTCAACGAGCGCATCAGGGGCGTGAAGAACGAGGCCGGCGTCTACATAACGCCGGCGTTCCCGAAGCTCATATACGTCCTCGAGGAGCAGAACGTGCGCGAGGGCACGCCCTACTGGTACCTCACCGAGCTCGCGGCGAAGTGCACCGCCAAGCGCATGGTGCCCGACTACATCTCAGAGAAGAAGATGCGCGAGTACAAGCTCTCGAAGGGCGAGACGGCGGGCCACGGCGACACCTACACCTGCATGGGCTGCCGGTCGTTCCTCACGCCCGACCGCTCGGGGAACGGCTACGGCAACATAGCAAACGCCGGCAACTACGAGCCTGGCAAGCCCAAGTACTACGGCCGGTTCAACCAGGGCGTCGTCACGATCAACCTCGTCGACGTCGCGCTTTCCGCGAACGGCGACGAGGCGAGGTTCTGGGGCATATTCGGCGAGCGCTGCGAGCTCTGCCACCGCGCGCTCAGGTGCCGCCATGAGCGCCTGAAGGGCACGTCGTCCGACGCGGCGCCGATCCTCTGGCAGTACGGCGCGCTCGCGCGCCTCAAGAAGGGCGAGAAGATCGACAAGCTCCTGTACGGCGGCTACTCCACCATCTCCCTCGGCTACGCGGGGCTGTGGGAGTGCGTCTTCGCGATGACCGGCAAGAAGCTCACAGAGCCGGAAGGCGAGGCGTTCGGGCTCAAGGTGATGGAGAAGCTCAACGAGTTCACGGCGAAGTGGAAGGCCGCCGAGGACATCGACTACTCGCTCTACGGCACGCCGCTCGAGTCCACCACGTACAAGTTCGCCAAGTGCCTGCAGAAGCGCTTCGGCGTCATCAAGGGCGTCACCGACAAGAACTACATCACCAACTCCTACCACATCCACGTTACCGAGCCGATCGACGCGTTCAAGAAGCTCGAGATCGAGGCGAAGTTCCAGAAGCTCTCGCCCGGCGGGGCGATCAGCTACGTCGAGGTGCCGAACATGCAGGACAACCTGCCTGCGGTGCTCTCGATCATGCAGTACATCTACGACCACATCATGTACGCAGAGCTGAACACGAAGAGCGACTACTGCCAGGTGTGCGGCTTCGACGGCGAGATCGAGATCGTCAAGGACGCGAGCGGCAAGCTCGTCTGGAAGTGCCCCAAGTGCGGCAACACCGACGAGTCGAAGCTGAACGTCGCGCGCCGCACCTGCGGCTACATCGGCAGCCAGTTCTGGAACCAGGGCCGCACGCAGGAAATCAAGGAGCGCGTCCTGCACGTCTCGTGAGGCGGCGCACGCGCGGAAAACAGGGAGTACCGGCAATGAAGAACGTCAGGATCGGCCTCGTGGGCTTCGGGTTCATGGGAACCACCCACTGGGGCATATACAAGGGCATGAAGGGCGCCGAGGTCGTCGCCCTTGCGGACGTCGACGCCGCCAAGCGCCGCGGCGACGTCAGGAAGGTCGTCGGCAACATCGGCGGAGGCGACAACTCCAAGCCGATCGACCTCTCGGGCGTGGCCGTGTACGACGACGCGATGCGGATGATCCGCGAGGCGGACGTGGACGTGGTGGACATCTGCGTGCCGACGCCGTACCATGCCGACCTCATCGTCGCCGCGCTCGCCGCGGGGCGGCACGTATTCTGCGAGAAGCCGCTCTGTCGCACCCTCGCCGAGGCCCGCAGGATCGCCGCGGCCGTGCGGAAGTCGGGCCGGTTCTTCAACCTCGGCCTGTGCGTGCGCGCCTGGCCCGAGTACAGGCATGCGCGCGAGTACTTCAGGAGCGGCCGCGCCGGCAAGATGCTCTCCGCGACGTTCAAGCGCATCTCGCCCGGCGTCGACGGCAACTCGTGGCGCAACTGGTACATGGACGGCGCGATGTCGGGCGGGGCCCTGCTGGACCTCCACGTGCACGACGTCGATGAGGTGAACTACTTCTTCGGCGTGCCGAAGGCCGTCACCGCCGTCGGCGCCAACGTCGTCTCGAAGGGCGCCGTAGACCACGTCGTCGCGACGTACGACTACGGCGACGGGCGGCTCGTCATGGCCGAGGGCGGCTGGGAGCAGGCGAAGGGCGCGACGTTCGAGATGAGCTTCACGATAGTCTGCGAGAAGGCGACGCTCAAGCTCGACGCCTCCGGCTACCACATCTTCCCGAACAAGGGCAAGGCGATCACGCCGAAGTGCGACGTCAAGGCCGGCCCGACCGGCTGGCACCACGAGCTCGCCTACTTCGTCGACTGCGTGCGCAGGGGCGTGAACCCGGACCGCTACCAGACGATCGACTCCGTGATGGACACGATGCGCATGGTGTTCGCCGAGGAGCGCTCCGCCAGGACCCGCCGCCCCGTCCGCATCTGAAACCACGTCCAGGAAACAAGAAATGTACAAGGCACTAAACTACTGGGTGTTCGGCGGCTTCGGCCCCAACCGCACGCCCGACGAGTTCATCGACTTCGCCGCGGAGCACGGGCTTGACGGCGTCGAGCTTACCTTCGGCGACGCTGTCGCCGAGGATGTCTCGGAGGCGGAATGCCGCAGAATCGCGCAATACGCGAAGTCTCGTGGCGTCGGCCTGCGCACGATGGCGACCGGACACTACGGGGCCGAGTCGCTCGGGGCGGACGACGAGGGCGAGAGGCTCCGCGCGGTCGCCTTCACCCGCAAGTACCTGCAGGTCGCCGCCTGGCTGGGCGTGAAGACGGTGCTCGTCGTGCCGGGCTCTACCTCCGTCGCGTGGGATCCTTCCAGGCCGAGCGTCGGCTACGCGCGCTGCTGGGAGCAGTCGACTAAGTCAGTGCGCGAGCTCCTGCCGCTGGCCGACTCCCTCGGGGTCGACATTGCGCTCGAGAATGTGTGGATGCGGTTCCTGCTTTCCCCGATGGAGTGGAAACTGTACCTCGACCAGTTCGACTCGGACCGCGTCGGGATGTACCTCGACGTCGGCAACTGCCAGATATACCTTCCGGCGCAGGACTACGTCGAGCTGCTGGGCGCCCGCGTCAAGGCCGTCCACGTCAAGAACTGGCGCGGACAGGACTGCGGCGGCGGCCTGTACGGCTTCGGCGACTCCCTCCTCGACGGCGACGTCGACTACGGCGCGGCCTTCGCCGCGCTGAAGGCCGCCGGCTACGACGGCGCGTTCACCGTCGAGATGATCCCGTTCTCCCGCCTGCCGGACCTCGTCCTGCCGGACGCCGCGCTCGCGGAGAAGGTGGTCGGCGAATTCAAGACGCTCGCCTAGCCGCGGCAGATGCAGGCGCCGGAGTACGTAGACCGCCGCACGGGCCGCAGGGTCCGCGAGACCGTCATGGGCGACGGCGCCTTGCGCTTCGCCTACGACACTCTTCTGGGGCGCACTCTCTGGCCGGTGCTCTTCGGGTCGCGGCTCTGCTCCGCCGTGCTCGGCAGGCGCTACGATTCGCGGCGTTCGCGCAAGAGCATAGCCGCGCTCGCGTCGATGCCGGGGTGCATGGCCGAGGAGGCGGAGAAGCCCGTATCGGAGTACGCATCCTTCAACGAGTTCTTCACGCGCCGCCTGAAGCCGGGGGCGCGTCCGCTTGGCGACGGCGTCGTGAGCCCGGCGGACGGACGGCTCATGCTCTACCTTGGCGCGGATGCGGACAGTCCGTTTCCGCTCAAGGGCGCGAGGCGGTCTCTGCGCGAGGTGTTCGGCCCCCACGGCGCGCCTGGCGTGCCGTCCGGGCGCTACGACGTCGCCGTGGTGCGCCTTGCGCCCGTGGACTACCACCGATTCCACTTCCCGTGCGACTGCCGCACGCCCGACGCGCCGCTCGCGATCCGCGGCGCGTACCATTCGGTGAACCCGATCGCGCTTGTGCGCAGACCCGACGTCTATGCCGAGAACGAGCGGCAGATCGTGCGCGCCGAGGCGAGCTTCGGCCCGTTCTGGCTTGTGGACGTCGGGGCGTTCGGGGTCGGGACGATAGTGCAGACCTACGAGGGAGTCGGCCACGCCAAGGGAGACGAGAAGGGCTACTTCAAGTTCGGCGGTTCGACGGTCATTCTCGTCGTTCCCGCAGGAGCGCTCCGGTTCGACGACGACCTCCTCGGAAATTCGGGCGAAGGCCTCGAGACTCTCGTGCGGTTTGGCGAGCGCATCGCCCGCGTGGCGGTTTTTTGATATAATACGCGCCCATGAGAGTGGTGTTCATGGGTTCGTCGGCGGCTTCGGCCGAGTGTCTCCACGCGCTTCTGCGCGAGGCGGTTCTCGATGTCGTCGGCGTGGTCACCCAGCCGGACCGCCCCGTCGGCCGCGGCAAGGTGCTGACGCCATGCCCACTTGCGCGCTACGCGGCCGAGCACGGGCTCGGCGACCGCATAATCAAGCCGGAGAACGTGAACGCCGACGAGCCGATGGCCGCAATCCGCGCATGGCGGCCCGACGTCGTGGCCGTGGTCGCGTACGGGCAGCTGCTCAAGAAGCCTCTTCTCGACCTTCCGCTCTTCGGCTGCGTCAACTGCCACTTTTCGCTGCTGCCTAAGTACCGCGGCGCGGCGCCGGTGGTCGCCGCGCTGGCAGCCGGGGAGCGACTCACCGGCGTGACGGTGATGCACATGGGCGTCGGGCTAGACGACGGCCCGATAATGCTGCAGAGCTTCGAGCCGATCTACCCGGACACCACGGGCGGCGCGCTCATGAGCGACCTTGCCACGGCCGGCGGAGTGACGCTCGCGAAGGCGCTGCGCCTCATGTCCGACAACGCGCTTCCGCCGGAGGTCCCGCAGGACTCCCACTTCGCGACATACGCCAAGAAGCTAAAGAAGACGGACGGTCTCATCGACTGGGACCTGCCCGTCATAACGATCGAGCGTCGCATACGTGCGTACAACCCCTGGCCGGGCTGCTACACGTTTCTGCCTGTGCGCCTGCGCCGCAGGGGGACTGACGGCCGCCTCGTCGTGCTGCGCGCCCGGATCGTCCGCCTCGAGCCTGGCTGGGCCGACGCCGCGCCCGGCACGGTGCTGGCGCTCGACAAGATCGGTCCGGTCGTGAAGTGCCACGACACGGCGCTTCTCCTCTCCGAGGTGAAGCCTGAGGGCGGCTCCGCCATGGACGGTGCCTCTTTCCTTCGGGGCCGACCCCTCCGCCCGTTCGAGGACGCGCTGCTTTCAGGGTGAGAGGGTTCGTTGCTTTCGCGAAGACGAACCTTGATGCGACCGCAATGACTCGCTGAAGGAGGAAAATGAGAATCCTGTGCGGAACAATCCTCGTGGCGGCGGTAGCCGCGCTTTCGGCGCACGGCGCGTTCGACTTCACGCGCCAGCGAATCTTCCCAGGCTTCGACGGTAGGCTCTGCAAGATACAGCCGTCCATCGCGACAGACGGAAAAGGCACGGCGCTTCTCGGATTCCAGAAGCTGCTTCTGACGGGTTCGGACGTCTTCTACGGACAGTTCCTCTCGAAGAGCGTGGACGACGGCAAGACATGGAGCGAACCTGTCGAGCAGACGGCCCTCGCCGACACGGTCGAGAACGGACTCCGCGCCGTGCGGTACGCCACCGTGCGCTACAGCCGTGCCCATGGCAAGTGGTTCGCCCTCGGCATGAAACAGCTCTACAAGGATGACAAGGGCCCATTTCAGAAATATGTGGACGGTCGTCCATACGGTACGCCGATCTACGTCTCGGTCGATGCCGAGAAGGGCTGCTTTGTCGATTCCAGGCAGCTTGCGTTTCCGTTCAAGTACGAAATGGTGCTTCCATTCGGGCAGATGCTCGAGTGCGACAACGGCGACCTGCTCGCATGTTTCTATTTCCGTCCTGTAGGTGCGGGGAAGAAAGGACGATGCGTGACGGTGCGCTATGCCTTCGAGGAGGGCGGGCTTCGCGTCGTCAAGGCTGGAACGCCCGTCGTTCGCGACGACCTCGCTCGCGGAGTCGGCGAACCGTCCCTCGCGCGGCTTGGCGGCAAGGTGTACATGACGCTCCGCAGCGACGAGATGGGACTTTGGTGCGCAAGCGACGACGGCGGGCTCTCATTCTCCGCGCCGCGCCCGTGGACTTGGACGGACGGGAGGCGCATCGGGAACAAGAACACCCAGCAGCACTGGATGACGTGCGGGGACGCACTTTTCCTCGCCTACACGCGCGAAGACGCCGCGAACGGGCATGTCTTCCGCAATCGCGCGCCCATCTACATGGCGCAGTTCGATCCCGTCTGCGGCGGGCTTGTGCGCAAGACCGAGTTTCCACTTGTGCCGGAGCTAGGCGCGAGGCTCGGGAACTTCTGCGTTGACTTCACGGGGAGCGAGTCGTGGCTCGTCACCGCCGAGTGGATGCAGCCCCTCGGCTGCGAGAAGTACGGCTCGGACAACTCGATATGGCTTATAAAGGCAAAGTGACTTATGCGGTCACTTGACCGCATAATCCGCAACAACCCGTTCACCAAACCCCCGTTCATCAACACTTGATGCGTACGCAATTTTTTTCATCCGCACCGTAATCTCATTTCCCCGTTGCTTTCCTCCGCCGGGTTTGGTAATATGTCCGTCATGAACAAGGCAAAGATAGTGAAGTCGTGGGCGGCGCTCGGCTCGGCTCGTCCGAGCTTCGACGAGTATGAGCGGACGATGACCCGCCCAATGCGCATGACTCCGTGCGGCTCCGTGTCTGCGGTGGAGATATGCGACTGGGTCTTCCGCGAGGAGAACTGCTGGGCGTACTTCAAGCTCAGGCACAGGCTCTGCTCGCGCCGCGTCGCGCGGCTGAAGGCGGCGGAGAGGCGTCCGAGGTACTATGCGTCGGAGAACGAGCGCCGCCGCGCTCTTGCGGCCGAGCGGCGGAAGGTCCGGGCGAGGGCGACGACGAACGCATGCCCGACGCGCGAGGCGATCCTCGAGGCGTGGAACCGCCGCAGGGACTCGCACGAGGCGGCGATCCGCTTCGGGAGCCTCCTTGAGGACCTGGAGTGCTACCTCGACAACTCGCTCAGGCGCGACGAGTATGGGGTGATAGTGGGTCGGAACCCCGGGATAAAGGGCTGGCTCGGCGACAACCTCCCCGAGATGCTTGACAAGTACACGACCGCGATGCGCTACAAGGCGGCGGCTAAGAAGCTGAAGCAGGTCGCGGAGCTGGCCGACCCGACGCCTGTGGACGTGGTGCTGTCGCGTGGCGAGGCGGAGCGGAAGGAGGACGGCAAACGAGATTACGGAGCGGACGAAACGCCTGGGCTCGTTGTCGTGAGGGCGAGGGCGATATGGTCGGAGGTCGTGAGCGGGATAGGGCCGAGCGCGACGGCGCTGATGAGGCGG
>JAFRBA010000222.1 GCA_017405115.1 Kiritimatiellia bacterium | reverse complement strand
CTGTGGGAGATGATTTCGCCAACGGCGAGCTGCGACCACGGTTTTGCGAGCCATGCGGCGGTGTATCTCATCCGCGACATTCTCGGCGTCAAGTCGGTCGATGCGAAGTCGCGTGAAGTCGTGGTGGAGCCGCCGAAGGACCTCGATCTCGAATGGGCGGAGGGAACTTTGCCCGTTTCGCCAACCGAGACGGTGACCGTCCGCTGGCACTGCGGCGAAAAGCCGACAGTGGCTTGGGGACGTGTGGCAGAATGATTGAAGGGGGGAGCTTTGAATGAAACTTGGACGCACTTCGTTTATGAAGATGGCTGTTGGTGCCGCAGGGGCGGCGGCATTCGGAAACTGGCGCGCGGCGTTCGCCGCAGGGACGAAGGCTGAAGACGTCGGCAAGGTCTGGAAGGGATGGAAGCCCGGCGAGTTTCAAGTGCATTTCATCTACACTGGCGTCGGGGAGTCGATGTTCATTATCTTCCCCGATTCTACGACGATGCTTCTCGACTGCGGCGACCACGCCGCTGTCACGCGGCTCGATCTCGCCGTGCCGGTTCTTCCGAATCCAGGACGTCTCGCAGGCGACTGGGTGGGGCGCTATGTCCGTCGCGTGAACCCAAATGGCGACAAGGTGGACTACATGGTTACGTCGCATTTCCACCAGGACCACACGGGCACTCCGTGCTGGCAGTCGCGCAGGGTGCTGAAGGATGGCGAGAAAAGCACAGGCTGCTGGCGCAGTGGCTTTGGCCTCGCCATTGAGCATCTTCATTTTCGCAAGGCTGTGGATCGCGGCTGGCCGAACTACGACGACCCGATTCCGTTCGTCGACAGCGACTGGAGGCCGCTCGAGCACATGAAGCGTATCTACGCCTATCTCGCGAAACGCGACGGCCTGAAGGTCGAAAAGTTCCGTCTCGGAGCCACCGACCAGTTCGTCCCGCTGCGCAACCCTGCGGCGGCGAAAGGGTTCTCGGTGCGCAACCTCTGCGCGAACGGGCGCATCGCGTATGCCGACGGACGCATCCGCGACATCTGCGCCGAGAGCCGCGTATGCGAAAGCCTTGGACGCCCCAACTTCGACGGCAGCGGGCTTATCACGCACAGCTACCTCGAGAACATGATGAGCCTCGGCATGGTGTTCTCGTACGGAAAGTTCCGATTCTACACGGCTGGCGACTTTTCGGGTCCGCCGGAATTTCCCGAAGTGGAGAAGGCGATAGGCGCGGCGGCGGGAAAGGTGGATGTCGCGAAGATCAACCATCACGGTCACCACTCCATGCCGTTCGAGTGCGTACGCGACCTCGCGGCGCACGTGTATGTCGCCTGTATCTGGGATCAGCTGCACGTCACGGATGACACGATGGCGCGGATTGCAGACCGTGCCGCGTATTCGGATGACCGGCTTATATGCCCCGGCGTGATGACGGCTGAACGTCGCCGCGCCGAAGGCGGAAGGGCGTGGATGAAGGACGTGCCGGAGGCCGTGTACGAAGGGGCGCACATCGTGCTCTCCGTGCCACTCGGCGGCGAAAGCTATTCGCTGTCCTTCCTGGATGCCCGCGACGAAAACATGACAGTCAGGAGCGTGATATGATATGAAAAAGACCTTTGCCGTTGCGATTGCCTGCACGCTGTCGTTCACCAGCCTTGCGGCGGAATGGATTGCCGGGCCGTACGAGCCGCCTGCCGAATCTGACACGGCGGCGTTCTTCGCTCCGGCGCGGAACGACGTCGTGGAGCGGACGTTCAGGACGCGCGACGTCAAGGTGTTGAGCGCCACGTGGCGCGTGGCTGCGCCGGGAATGCGCGATCTCTTCGTGAACGGCGAACGCGTGTCTTCAACGGCGCTGCCGCCGTTCACCCCGTACCGCAAGCGCGTGCTCGAGGAGACGTTCGACGTTACGGCGCACGTGCGGAAGGGGACGGAAAATTCGCTGCGTGTCGAACTTGGAAACGGCTGGTACAATCTTCTGCCGCTGAAGATGTGGTATGTTTACAATCTGCGCGAACATCTGGCGACGGGGACGCCCTGCGTGAGGGCGATACTGGAGATCGTGTACGAGGATGGCGTCCGCGAAACCGTCGAAACCGACGGATCGTGGTGCGCGGCGCGGGGGCGCGTGGTCCACAACAGCATCTATCTCGGCGTGATGGAGGATCGGCGGCTTTCCATTGAATTCACGCAGCAGGCCCGCGTCGTCAAAGGGCCACAGGGGAAGGTCGTGCCGGCCGGTGCGTTCCCGAAGGTGGTCGTGTACGACAAGTGGTCGGCGCGGAGCGTGACACAGCTGTCGAACAACGTATGGCTCGTTGACATGGGCGTCAATGCGACGGGCACGCTCAGAGCCCGGCTTCGCGGCGTCCCTAAGGGGGAGAAGATTCGTTTCCGACAGGGCGAGCGTACATGGCCTGACGGAACCGTCAACGTGATGACATCCGTTGCCGGGCAGATAAAGGATCCTGAAAAGGGGCCTCTTTTCGCCGTCGCCGAGCAGCGCGACAGCGTGATCGGCGATGGCTCGCCGGAGTTCTCGTTTGAGCCGCGCTTCACGTTCCATGTCTTCCGCTATGTGCAGGTGGAAGGAATGTGTGACGCGCCGAGGCCGGAGGATTTCGAGATGTGTGCGTGGTCGGCGAACGTGAAGGAGCGTTCGCATTTCACATGCTCGAACGAAAGGCTCAACAAGCTGCACGAAGTCTGCCGCCGCACATTCCGCGCGAATCTCCAGAGCGTGCAGTCGGATTGCCCCGGGCGCGAAAAGTTCGGCTATGGCGGCGACATCGCCGCGTCGGCGGAGTCGTTCAGGTGCAACTGGGCCATGGGGGCGTTCTACCGCAAGACGGTCCGCGACTTTCTGGACGAGGCGGCGGATGACGGCCTCTTCACCGAGACTGCGCCGTTCGTGGGCATCGCGTCGAAGTCCGCCTATCCAGCCGAGGGGCAGCCGCCGAAATCATTCCTCGCCGTGAACGGCACTCGCGCGGCGCCCACCGGCTGGACGCTCTGCGTGCCTGTGCTCGTCGACTTGCTCGTGCGCTACGACGGCGACATGGACATTGTTCGTGAGGCGTATCCTGCGCTTGTCAGGTTCGTGGACATCCTGTCCGCCCGCTATCCCGACGACGACCTGCCGGAATGCCTCGGCGACTGGATTGCGATAGAGAAGGCCGACGCAAAGCTGACCTCGCTCGCGCACTGGCACGAGTTCGTCGCGAAGACGGCAAAGTTCGCCAAACTACTCGGAAAGTCCGACGACGAGCGCCGTCTGTCGGCCCATACGGCGAGAATCGCCGAAAGGTTCAGGCGCCTCTATGTGAAGCCGGGCGGCGTGGTGAATGCGGGACTGCAGGGCGAACAGCTTTTCGCGTTGTACCATGGGCTTCTCGAGCCTAAAGACGTTCCGGCAGCGCTCGGCGTCCTCAAGAACGACATTATTGCGCACGGGCGTTCTCTCACGACCGGGTTCTTCGCGACGCAGTACCTCTTTGAGACGCTTTCCGCGAACGGCATGGCCGATCTTGCCGGCGACGTAGCCACGCACAAGGGCTTCCCGGGCTACTATTACATGATCGACAGAGGGGCGACGACGTTGTGGGAGTGTTGGGACGAGGACGCGTGCCGCAATGTCCACAGCAACTGCCACCCGATGTTCGGCAGCGTGGAGCAGTGGCTGATGCGGTATGTGCTTGGCATCTGTGTGGCGGAGGACGCCGTCGGCTGCGACAAGGTGCGCATCGTGCCGCATGCCGTGGCGGGGATAACATCGGCGTCTGGTTGGCTCGACACGCCAAAGGGACGCATCTCGGTGAACTGGCATGTCGTGGATGGCGAAATGAAGGTCGAGAAGTCCATCCCGCCGGGCATAGCTGTCGTCTGGAATCTTCAAATGCGTGGACAATGAAAAATATTGACAGAAGGGCGTTTGTCGGGGTAGCCGCAATGGCGGCGGTCGATTGCGCCTCGTGACATTCTTGTAAATGAAGTTTGGCGTAGTGGTGACAAAAGCAATCTTGAAATTTGGCGTGACGGTGACAAATCCCCCTTGACGGCATGACTGATATATGCGATAATATGCGCAAATCAAGAAAGGAGGAAGGCTATATGGTGAATTTCAGGCGCAAGGCCTATTCGCAGATGCTTGATTGGAAGAAGAATCTTGCGGACAAGTATGCTCTTTTGATAGAGGGGGCTAGGCGAGTTGGCAAAACCCATCTTGTCACGGAATTTGTGAACAAGGAATATGATTCGTTCATATTCATAGACTTCTCGCACAAAGACAAAGTTGTCCGTGACAGCAAGAAGGCTTTTACTGAAGAGAGCGACATAAAAGGCGTATTGGAACGGTTGCAAACCATACATCGCGTATCGCTGATTCCCGAAAGAAGTTGCATTGTATTTGACGAAGTACAGAGGTTTCCGGTTGCCAGAGAGGCAATAAAGCAGCTGATGAAGCATGGAAAATACCATTACATTGAGACAGGATCTCTTCTCGGAATTCACGAAAATGTCAAGGACATCGTCATTCCAAGCGAAGAGCACAAGATGAAAATGCATCCGCTCGACTTCGAGGAGTTTTTGTGGGCTCTCGGAGCAGAGAAGACGGCAAATCGAATCAGAGAGTGTTTCTGCGAAAAGAAGCCCCTTGGGTGGCTTCATGAAGAGTCTGTGAGACTTGCGCGCCAATATATGGTCGTTGGAGGGATGCCGCAGTCCCTTGAGGCGTATTGTCTTGGCGACGAGCACAGGCTGGAGTCGTGCGAGGTGGCAAAGCGCGAGGTGCTTTCGCTCTATGAAGCGGACATAGGAAAATACGCACGTGGATATGCGTCGAAGGTCAGGGCAATATTCAGGCATATTCCGTCGGCGTTGAACACAAGGGAGAAGAAGTTTCACCTTGCGGATATTGACCACAACGCAAGGATGCGGCGCTATGAGAACGCCTTTCTCTGGCTCGGCGATGCAATGATGGCGAATATCGCCTATAATTCTACAGATCCAGGTCTCGGTCTTGAAATGAATCTTGACGATTCGCTTTTCAAGTGCTATCTGCTTGACACGGGATTGCTGCTGACGCAGGCGATGAGGGGGGGCAATGACGTGGATGGCAGACTCTTGCGCGGCGTCTTGTATGACAAGCTTGGCATCAACGAGGGCATGTTCTTCGAGAACTTCGTTGCACAGGCGTTGACATGCGGAGGATACGACCTTCTCTTCCATTCCCGCTCCAACCCCAAGGTGGAGGTGGATTTCCTTTTCAGAAAAGGAATCAAGGTTTGTCCGATCGAGGTGAAGAGTTCCGGCTTTCGTGTTCATAGGTCTCTTGACTGGCTAATAGACCGCAGGCCGCCGAATCTCGGCGACAAATATGTCGTCTGCACAGGCGACTTTGCGATTGACAATGGCATAACCTATCTTCCGTTCTACATGGCACATTGCTTGTGAGGGTTGTAGAAGTGAGAATTCGAGATGTTTTGGCGAGTTGCGAAATATTGATGGAGGAGATAATTGATGAACATGGACAGAAGGGCGTTTGTCGGGGTTGCAGCGATGGCGGCGGCGCTTTGTGCCCATGTGGAACGCACGGCGGCAGGACATGCGCGGAGTTCGGCGGCTGGAGTGTCTCTGCTTCGGAGTGCTTGTACCATGTCGCTCATAAAAAGTTCCTGATGTGCCTAAAAGTCCCTCATAAAATGTTGAGTTCTGCCCTAAAGTCCCTCATAAAATGTATGAGCCGCTTGATTTCTATCGGCGTAATATGATATAATCGCGGCATGAAAAGCAAAAAGCCAGAGATTTATCTTGAGAGGAAATTCGACGCTTATCTCGTTGATTGGAAATCAAACGACGATAGATTGCCGCTGATTATCAAGGGGGCGCGGCAGGTGGGGAAGACGGAGTGTGTCCGTCACTTTGCGGACGGACGTTACAAAAGCGTCGTTGAGATAAATTTTGTGGAACGTCCAGAGTTTAAGGTGATTGTCCGCGATGGGTATTCGGTGGCGAGCGTCATTCGCAATATATCCAGTGTGGAACCGACATTTCGGTTTGTCGACAACGAGACGCTGATCTTCTTCGACGAAATTCAGGAGTTCCCAGAAATCGCAACATCATTCAAGTTCTTCGCGCAGGACGGACGTTTTGACGTGATTGCCAGCGGAAGTCTGCTTGGGGTTCATTACAGACGAATCGAGAGCATCAGCGTCGGGTTTCAGGAATCCGTAGAGATGCGTTCTCTGGACTTCGAGGAGTTCCTGTGGGCGCGTGGCTATTCGAGAGACCAGGTTGCGTTAATGGTTGAACCGCTTGTGCGGCGCATTCCGTTCTCGGACGCCGTGAAGAATTCGATGGATCGGCTGTTCATGGATTATTGCGCGCTGGGCGGCATGCCGGCCGTTGTCGAGAGCTATTTCCTGAAAGGCACATTCGAGGGGGTCCTACGCATTCAACAGCGGATTCTCAGAGACTATCGCGCGGACATTAGAAAATACTGCGAAGGTCTTGATCCCGTGCGGATACTTGCCGTGTTCAATTCAGTACCTGCGCAACTTGCGAAGGAAAACAAGAAGTTCCAGTGGAAGACCGTTGACCGCGATGCCAAGGCAAAGGACTACTGGGGTTGTGTAGAATGGCTGAAGGATGCCGGAGTCATCAACATGTGTCGGCGGCTAGACTTCCCCGAACTTCCGATTGCAGGGCATCTCCAACCTGATTTTTATAAACTGTACCTTGCTGATTCCGGTCTGCTCGTCGCCATGCTGGACAAAGAGGCTCAGGATGATGTTCGCCAAAGACGAAATCTCGGCACATGGAATGGCGGCTTGTTTGAAAATATTGTCGCAGAGGCACTTGCGAAGGAAGATGTCGAATTGGCCTACTACAAGAAAGAGGGGTCGACATTGGAGATGGACTTCTTCGTTCGTTGCGGAAACGACCTTGTCCCGATAGAGGTGAAGGCAGGCAACAACCAGGCCAAGAGTCTGAAGACGTTGATTTCCGGCTCAAACTACAAGGACATTCGATGGGGCGTCAAATTCGTCCATGGCAATGTTGGGTTTATGAATAACGTCTTGACGATCCCGCAGTGGTGCGCATTCCTTCTGCCGCGGTATTTTGGCGAGTTGCGAAACATTGACGGAGGAGGTAACAGATGCGCATGAACAGAAAGTCATTCATCACGCTGGCCGCAGGCACGGCGGGGGTCTACGTCGTATACGAGCCTGCCCACATCGTCCTCTCCGTGCCGCCCGGCGGCGAAAGCTATTCGTTGGCATTTCTCGATGCCAGTGACGAGAATATGATTGTCAAGCGCGAGGTGAAACTGTGAATAACGGAGGCGGTAATTGATGTACATAGGCAGAAGCGCATTTGTGGTTCTGACGGCGATAGCGGCGGCGCTTTGCGCCCATGTGGGGAGCGCGGCGGCGTGTTCGCCGTTTGAGAAAGCGGAACCGGTGTGGGCCAGGGGACAGGCCACGGAGATGAATTCGTCCGTCCGCTTCAAGGCGGCGTTCGAGGCGGAGGCTGGCACCAAGCCGTTCTTGCGAATCACTGGCACGAGCACATACCGTATCCGCCTCAACGGGCGGCACGTGGGCTACGGCCCTGCGCGTTCGCCGAAGGGGTTCTTCCGGGTAGATGAGTGGCCTCTCGGCTCGGCGATGCGGGAGGGGCACAACAATCTGGAGATCGACGCCGCCGGATACAACTGCAACAGTTTCTACTTTCAGGACCAGCCCGCGTTCCTTCAGGCAGAAGTCGTGGCCGACGGCAAGGTGCTTGCGGCGACGGCGGCGGATGGCGGGGGCTTTTGGGCGGAATCAACGGAGCGCATGCGCAAGGTGCCTCGATACAGCTTCCAGAGAACGTTTGCCGAGGCATATCGCTACGGGAACGAAACCAATAAGATGCCTCTCGAACCCCGTCCTGAAGTGCGCTATCTTGAACGCATCGCGTCATATCCGAAGTTCGGGCTGAACGACAGCCTCAGAGTCGTCTCGCGAGCCACGGCAACGTATGATCCAAATGTGCAGGCCAAGGGTGTGTTCTTCATCGATACGGACGGCAACAACCCCAAGTTCAAGGCGTTTGCAAAGAGCGAACTCGAATCCAATCCATGGGATGAGGCGCAGAAGATCAAGTTCTCTGGGCGTGTTCCGTATTCGGCGACACCAGATGCGCCAATCTCGCTTCGCGGCGGCGATAGTG
>JAFRBA010000221.1 GCA_017405115.1 Kiritimatiellia bacterium | reverse complement strand
CTGAGCGAGAGTACCTCGCGGTCGAGAGCCCTTCCATACTCCCTCAGCGCCTCGGTGTCGATGCGCACTCCGGCGCGCTCCATGTCCATGAGCACCTTGACGAGCGGCTCCTCGACGTCCGAGAGCGCGACGGGCGCTCCGGCGGAGCCGGGGCAGTCGCCCTTCAGCGCCAGCGCCTGCGGACGCAGGACGTCGTCGAGCCGCAGCGTTACGTCCGCGTCCTCGGCCGCGTAGTCCGTGACCCTCGCGATGTCCTTGCCGAGGAGCGTCGGCTCGGGCTTGCCGCGCTCGGGCTCGCCCGCGACCTCGGAGAATCGGATCGTGCGGTATCCGAGATATCGCTCGGCCAGCATGTCCATGCCGTGGCGGGCGGCGGCGTCGATGCAGTAGTGCGCGAGCATCACGTCGTGCGGAGCGCGCGCGAAGCCGATGCCGTGGCGCCGCAGGACTGTGCAGTCGAACTTCACGTTGAGGCCCACGAGCGTCTTCGAGGGGTCCGCGAAGAGCGGACGGAACACGTCGACCAGTCCGCCGTCGACGTACCACGCGCGGCCCGGCTCCGTCGCGAAGGAGAAGCCTATGAGACGGCACGTGTTCGCGTCGGTCGCGGACATGCCGGGCTCTGCGGCGGTAGTCTCCGTGTCGAAGGCGATGCGCGGCGCGGCCATCAGCGTGCGCAGGAGGTCCTGCGCCTCGTCCTCCGTCGAGACATAGCGATAGTCGTGCGGGGTGTCGGCCAGCGTCTTCAGCGCACTGGCCGCCTCGCCGCCGCCCGCTGAGGCCGCCGAGCCGGCGGCCGCGCCTTCGCCAAGGAGCTCGCGCGCAAGGCGATTGAGCTCAAACTTGGCGCAGACCGCCGCGAGGCGCTCCCGGTCGACGCCGTCGAGCCGGTAGGAGTCCCAGTCGGGCTCCATCGGGACGTCCGTGCGGATCGTCGTGAGGAACTTGGACATCGCCGCGTCCTCGGCGCCGGCGCGCACCTTTTCCGCGAGCTTTCCCTTGAGGCTCGCCTGGTTGGCGATGATGCCCTCCACGTCGCCATATGAAGCCAGCAGCTCCGCCGCCGTCTTCTCGCCGACGCCGCGGATGCCCGGTATGTTGTCCGAGGAGTCGCCCGCGAGCGCGAGGTAGTCTATCATCTGCCTTGGCTCGCGCAGGTGCCAGTGCTCGCACACCCCAGCCTCGTCGTAGATCTCCGCGGCGTCGCCGGCGCGGGCCGGGCGGTAGAGCCTCACGCCGGGGCGCACCAGCTGCGCGGCGTCCTTGTCGGGCGTCGCGAGATACACGTCGAAGCCCGCGGCGGCGCCCTTCACGGCGAGCGTGCCCATCACGTCGTCGGCCTCGAAGCCCTCGACGCGCACGACCGGTATGCGCAGCGCCTCGGCCAGCTCGAAGGCGTAGGGGATGGACGCGGCGAGGTCCTCCGGCATCTTCTGCCGCTGCGCCTTGTAGGCGGGGTACGCCTCGTGTCTGAACGTCGGGCCGGTCGGGTCCATCGCCAGGACGGCGTGGGTCGGGCGCTCCTTGCGCAGGATGGACTGCAGGCCGTTCGCCAGCCCGAGGAGCGCCGAGGTGTTTATGCCGCCCGCAGTCATGCGCGGGTTGCGGAGAAACACGAAATGCCCCCTGTAGAGGAAGGGCATCATGTCGATTACGAATAGCTTTTTCATGAGCCGTCCTCCTGCCGCGAAGGCTGCCTCTACTGACCGACGGCGAGACGCTCGGCGAGGCGCTCCGGAAGGCCCGCCTCGCGCACCTTCGCCTGCGCGGCCGCCACGTCGTACTCCACCCGCCTGAAGCGTATCGTCCTCGCCAGCGGGTCGTACAGGACGTACGCCGCCCGTGGGTCTCCGTCCCTTGGCTGGCCGACCGAGCCGACGTTCACGAAGTACTTCCTGCCGACCGGCAGGCGGAAGTCCTGCGCGTCGATCCGGTAGACCGCGCCTATCTGCTTCTCGTAGATCATCGGGCAGTGGGTGTGGCCGTGGAAGCACAGCGGCGTCACCTGGTGGGAGAAGTGCGCCTCGGCCTGCAGGTGGTCGAACACGTAGCCGAACGACGCCGGGTCGTCCATCGTGGCGTGGACGAGCGTTATGCCCATGCGCGTTACGACGAACGGCAGGCCGCTCAGAAAGCCCATCTCGTCCTGAGACAGTTGCTTGCGCGTCCACTCTATGACAGCTGCGGCGTGCGGGTTGAAGTCCTCGAGGTTCTGGCAGGACGACACGTAGTGGTCGTGGTTGCCCATCACGACGGGGCAGCCGAGGCCCCGCACAATCTCCAGGCATTCGTGTGGCCGCGCGTTGTAGCCCACGACGTCCCCGGTGCAGAGGTAGTCCGTCACGCCCTGTTCCCTGCAGTCCGCGAGAACGGCCTCGAGCGCGTCGAGGTTCGCGTGTATGTCGCCCAGGACTGCGAATAGCTTGCTCATTTACTTCAGCATCGCCCCCGCTGCCTGCAAGTCCTCTACAGTCGTGATCTTGAAGTTCGGCCTGTAGTTGGTCACTATCTTCACCGTCCCGCCGTTGAGCTCGACGGCCTGGCAGTCGTCCGTCGCCTCCTGCTTGCCGAGCGCCTTGTGCGCCGCGCGGAGCTCCGACATCTGGAAGGCCTGCGGGGTCTGCACGGCCCAGAGCTTGTCGCGCGGTATGGTCTCGGACACGGTGGACCCCTTCTCGCAGCGCTTCACCGTGTCCGCCATCGGGTGGCCCACGGCCACCGCCGGGAAGCGCTTCACGTTCTTCACGACCTCGGATATGACCTCGGGCGTGACGAGCGGCCTTGCCGCGTCGTGCACGACCACGTAGCGGGAGTCGAGGTCGCACGCCGCGAGGCCCGCCGCCACCGACTCCTGGCGCTTCGCACCGCCGGCCACGATCTTCGACGCCTTCGATATGCCGAACATCTTGACGACGGCCTTTGAGGCCAGCAGCTGGTCCTTCCTTACAACGAGGACGATGCTGTCTATGTCCGGGCAGCGCTCGAAGGCCAGCAGGCTCCATGCCACGACCGGCTTGTCAACGAGGCTCAGGAACGCCTTGTCGACGTTCGCCCCCATTCTCGACGACTTGCCGGCGGCCAGCAGAATCGCAGTTGTCATGTCAAGTTCCTCCCACAGCATTTCTTGTACTTCTTGCCCGAGCCGCACGGGCACGGGTCGTTCCTGCCGACTGCCTGCACGGCCTGCGGCGGCCTGCCGACAGGGCCGGCCGGCGCGCGCGCGGACGCAGGCGAACCCGCACCGGACATCATCGACGCAAAGACGTCACCGATCGTCTTGGCGCGGTCCGACGCGCCGGAGGCGGGAGCCGGACGCCTCGGGCTCTCCTCCTCGGCCGGGTCGAACTCGCCCGCGTTCGTCTGGACCTGCTCCATCATGTCGAACATCGCGCGCATGCGGGTCGCAGTCGCGCTGCGGAATTCGGACGAGACGACCTTCGACTTTATCGTGGCCATCAGCGTCTCGAACATGTTGAACGCCTCTTTCTTGTACTCGACGAGCGGGTCGCGCTGGCCGTAGGCGCGCAGGTTCACCCCCGTGCGGAGGTCATCCATCGCGCGCAGGTAGTCCTGCCACTCGCGGTCTATGACCTGGAGGAACACTCCCCGCTCCATGTACGGGAGGGTCGCCGGGTCCTCGCCCGCGCACTTCGTGTCGTACGCCTCCGCGACGCGGCGCATCACAAGCTCGCCCGCGGCGGCCGGCGTGCCCATCAGGGGCTGCAGCTCCTCCTCGGTGACGGTTATGGGGAACGTCACCCCGAGCCAGTTCATGAAGTCGACGAGGCTGCCGTCCTTCGCGTCGAAGAGATAGCGCTCTGCCTGCGACATCACCAGGTCGTTCATCACGTCGAGGATGAGCCCGTGCACGTCCTCCGGCGAGCCCGTGAGGACCCTGCCGCGCAGGTCGTAGACGATCGAGCGCTGCTTGTTCATCACGTCGTCGTACTCGAGCGTGCGCTTGCGCACGGCGAAGTGCTGCTGCTCGACGCGGCGCTGGGCCGTCTCGACCGAGCGGTTGAGCCACTTGTGCTCCATCACCTCGCCCTCCTTGAGGCCGAGGCGCTGCATTATGCCGGAGAGCCTCTGCGAGCCGAACAGGCGCATCAGCTTGTCCTCCAGCGATATGAAGAACTGCGAGCTTCCGGGGTCGCCCTGGCGAGAGCAGCGCCCGCGCAGCTGGCGGTCGATGCGCCGCGACTCATGGCGCTCCGAGCCGATCACGTGCAGGCCCCCGAGGTCCGTCACACCGGGCCCAAGCTTGATGTCGGTGCCGCGGCCGGCCATGTTCGTCGCGATCGTCACGGCGCCGGGCTGGCCGGCGAGGGACACTATCTCGGCCTCGCGCGCGTGGTTCTTGGCGTTCAGGACCTCGTGCGGGATGTGCGCGATCTTGAGCATGCGCGAGAGCACCTCGGAGGTAGCGACCTCCACCGTGCCGAGCAGTATGGGCTGCCCCTTCGCGTGCCTCCGCTCGACGTCGGCGATGATGGCCTTGAACTTCTCGCGCTCCGTGCGGTATATCTGGTCGTTGCCGTCTATGCGGTTCACCGGCTTGTTCGTCGGGATCGACACCACGTCGAGCTTGTAGATGTCCTTGAACTCGCGGGCCTCGGTCTCCGCTGTGCCCGTCATGCCGGAGAGCTTCTTGTAGAGCCTGAAGTAGTTCTGGATCGTTATCGTCGCAAGCGTCTGCGACTCCTTCTCGATCTCAACGCCCTCCTTCGCCTCCACGGCCTGGTGCAGGCCGTCTGACCAGCGGCGGCCAGGGAGGACTCGGCCGGTGAACTCGTCGACGATGTACACGTGGTTGTCCTGCACGACGTACTCGACGTCCTTCTCGTACAGGCAGTACGCGCGGAGGAGCTGGTCCACGACGTGCACGCGGTCGGACTTCTCGACGAAGGCGCTCTGCGCGTCGCGCCTCTTCTCGATGCGCTCCGCGTCCGTGAGCGACGCGTCGCCGTCTATCGCGCTCATCTGCGCCGCGAGGTCCGGAAGGACGAACATCGCCGGGTCGGACGGGCATATCTTCTCGCAGCCCTTGTCGGTGAGCGCGACCTCCCTCGTGCGCTCGTCGATCGTGAAGTACAGCTCGCCGCGAAGCTCGCGCGCATGCTCCTTGAACATCTCGGAGAGCATCTGCATCTCCACGTCCTCGTGGTGCTTCCTGAGCGACGCGTCCTCGAGCATGTGCATCAGCTGCTTGTGCCGCGGCATCGAGTGGTAGACCTGGTAAATCTTGTCCTTGAACGTCTGGATCTCGCCGGCCTCGAGCGCCTTCTTCGCGTCGCGGATGAGGTCGTTGCACATCGACGTCTGCACCCTGACGATCGACGAGACGAGCGGGTTGAGCTCGTTGTAGATGTGCGACGTCGACACCGTCGCCGGGCCGGATATGATAAGCGGCGTGCGCGCCTCGTCGATCAGGATCGAGTCCACCTCGTCGACGATCGCGAAGTTGTGGCCGCTCTGCACGATCTGCTCGGGCTGCTGCGCCATGCCGTTGTCGCGTAGGTAGTCGAAGCCGAACTCGCTGTTCGTGCCGTACGTGATGTCGCAGGCGTACTGCGCGCGGCGCTCCTCCGAGTCCATCGAATTCTGTATGCACCCGACCGTGAGGCCCAGGAACTTGTAGAGGTGGCCCATCCACGTCGCGTCGCGCCTGGCGAGGTAGTCGTTAACCGTGACGAGCTGCACGTTCTTGCCCGCGAGCGCGTTCAGGTAGAGCGGCAGCGTCGCGACGAGCGTCTTGCCCTCGCCGGTCTGCATCTCGGCGATCTTGCCCTGGTGCAGCACTATGCCGCATATGAGCTGCACGTCGAAAGGCACCATGTTCCACGTCAGGACGTGCCCGCAGACCTCCGACGTCGTGCCGACGAGGCGGCGGCACGCGTTCTTGACGAGGGCATACGCCTCCGGCAGGATCGAGTCAAGCGACTCGCCCTTCGCCACGCGGTCGCGGAACTCCTGCGTCATCCGAGGATAATCCTCGTCAGCAAGGCCCTTCGCCTGGTATTCGGCCTCGATGCCGTTTATCTTGTGGACGATTGGCCATAGCTTCTTCAGCTCTCGCTCGTTCCGCGTCCCCAAAAGTAGCTTCAAAAGATTCATGCGGGGTATTATACCAAATTTCGCACGATCAGTTCAATGGAATCGTCGCCGGAGCCCAGGAGCGCCGTCACGGCGGCCAGGTCGCGCCTCGCCGCGGCGCTCGCCGCAGGGTCCGTCAGCAAGGGCCTCAGATGCGCCGTCACGGCATCGGCGGTGAAAGCCTCCTGCAGGAGTTCCGGCATGGGACACGCCACGCCGGCCTTCTCGGCGACCACGTTCGCAAGGCCGATGTGCCGCACGCCCTTTATGACGCGCCGCGCCACGAACGCGAAAACAGGGTCCACCTTGTAGACCAGCACCGTCGGGCACCCGGCGAGCGCCGCCTCCAGCGTGGCCGTGCCGCGCGCCACCACCGCCGCGTCGGCCCGCGCG
>JAFRBA010000220.1 GCA_017405115.1 Kiritimatiellia bacterium | reverse complement strand
TGAGCTCCACGTACGCCGCGCAGCGGCGAAGGTACTCCGCCTCGCCTATGAGAGTGCTCCTGAACCGCCCCTCCCATAGAGTGCCGGGGTAGGTGCGGCGCCTGCGGAAGAGGCGCCCGAACTCCTCCTTGAACGTCTTCACGAACTGGCTCAGGTCGTGCATCCGCGCGCGCAGCCTGTCCAGCTCGGACTCCGCCGCAGCCGCGCCGCCGCTTTCGCGGAGGCTCCCGAGCCGCGCCTCAAGCCGCGCCCGGGCCTTACCGCCCATCAGCAGCCCGTAGCGCCTCAGCACCTCTTCTTCGGGGACAGTCCCCTCGAGGAACGGCACCTGGACGACTATGTGGAAGTGGTTGTCCAGGATGGCGAACGCACCCACGTTCACCCCGCTGAACTCCGCCGCGCGCTCCAGCGCGTCGAGCATGTCACCCTTGACGCCCGCGCGCGCGAGCAGCATCTGCCTGCCGGACACCCGCGAGGTGACGTGGTGCAGCGCGTCGCGGTCCGTGAACTTGATCCTCCTTGTCCTTGCCATCTTGTTCTCTCCTTTCGCTTGTGGTTGTGTTCGCCCGGCGGGGACAGCCCCCGCATGACGGGAGCATAATACCACAATCTTGGGAGAGAATTATTTCCGTACGATTAGCACCCTGGGGGGACTGTCCCCGGTTGAAACGGGGGAAAACGAGGGGGACTGTCCCCAGGAAAATTCTGCATATTTCATTGTAAATGGCTCCTTTTAACGATGTGTTGACCACTCTTCTGCCAGTTCACAGTGTCTCATTCCGTTCCTTTGACATATATTATACCAAAACGAAATTATTTCATCCGCCTGAGCGCCCTGCGAGCCTCTATCGACCCGAAGTCCGACGCCTCCTGGTAATGGAACAGCGCAAGCCGCCTGCCGTTCCGCCCGCCGACACCGTGCTCGTAGCACTCGGCCAGAAGCAGGTGGTGCTTTGCGCTGTAGGGACTTGACTTGAGATGATCCTTCAGAAGCCTGGCCGCCTTCCGATAGCTTCGTTTCGCACCGATCCCCTTCACCAGATGTTCACCAAGATTTCCCTTGGCAGTTTCATCTCCTTTCTCGGCGCTCTTCATGTACCAGTAAACGGCCTTCTCGTGATCCGCCTCGCCGCCAAGCCCGTCATCGTACATTACGCCCAGATTGTTCTGCGCCCACGAATTGCCTCGTTCCGCGGCTTTGGCGTACCAGTACCGGGCGACCATGTAATCCCTCGTTACATTGCACCCGAAGTGGAAGTTGTAGCCCTCTCGATACTGCGACCATAGATGCCCCTTCATCGCCAGATACAACCGCAAAAGGCGGGCGCGGGCAATGGTTATGCCTGTATCATTGACCATTCGGTCCATTTCGCGCATGCGTGCCTCTTCCGAGTCTCCCTCGACGTCGGGCGAGTATGCGCCTGGCGGAACCTCCTGTTTAACGCCTGTGAGTTCGCAGCACCTGACAAGCACCTCGTCTCCGGATTCCCGGGCGGTCTTGAGGGCCGCGACCAACTCCTTCTCGACCTCTATCACCATGGCGTCGCCCCTCAAAAGCCAATCTTCTGGCGACTGGAGCCGATTTTCACCCTCGACTCCTTCTCCAACTCGCCGAGGCGCATCGCATTGTCCACGGCGCTGCCGAGGTAGTAAAGCGACTGGCGGACCGTCCTGAAATCGCCAGGAGCAAGGCATGTGATCGCCTCCAAGCGCGCAGACTCCGTGGCATTGAGCGTGGTCTTGAACATCCTTTCGAAGAAAATCCGCTTCCCGTCATCGTCCAGGTAGCCGAACTCCAGCTTGAAGGTGAACCTGCGGAGCACCGCCTGATCCAGGTTCTCGAAAAAGTTCGTCGCCCCGATCATCACGCCGTTGAAGTTCTCCATCTGGTGCAGAAGTTCGTTGACCTGGGTCACCTCCCAGCTGTGGTCCGCCTTGTTGCGACTTTGCAGGAGCCCGTCGATCTCGTCCAGGAACAGGATCGCCTTCTCCGCCTCGGCCTCGGCAAAGGCGCTGGCGATGCGTTCTTCCGTTCCCCCTACGTATTTGTCCAGGAGGTCGGACCCCATCTTCACGACGACCTTTGCCTTGAGGATGTCGCCGAGGTACTTCACATATTCGCTCTTGCCCGTCCCGGGCGGCCCCCACAAGAGGAGGTTCATCCGGGGACGGTCCACCTGGCCGGACCCCAGGCCGCGCTCGGACTCCCTGCGGAAATTGCGCACGGCTTCGACTATCTTGTCAAGGCCGATGTCGCCCTTGATGTTCTGGCCTTCGAGGGTATAGTCCTTGGCCGGACGCCCTTTCCCGTCCTGAATCGGCGATTGCATCAATTCGCAGTGGGGGCGCATGATTCGCTCGATCAACTCTGCGGCACGCCCCGAATCAGGGTTGAGCCGCTTTACGTTCTCCAGGACCATCGTGATGCCGCCTGCGCTCGTCTCATAGCGTTCGGCAAGAGCCGTCACGGAGGAATCGGGGAGGACGTCGCCCATGTCCAGCTTCTTGATGTTGTTCTTCCAGATCTTCTCGCGCTGCACGAACGTGAGGGAACGGAAGTGCACCGAGTAGTCGAAGCGGCGGCGGACGGACTCGTCCATGTCCTCGGCCGGGGCATTCGATATCCAGATGGCCGGCATCTTCATCCCGTCAAGAATGGTGTTGACGACTCCCTTTTCGGAGCCTCCGCGGGCACGCTCCCCGAACATGGTGCCAACCGTCCGCAGAAGTTCGTCCGCCTCGTCCACCACCAGCAAGTTGCCGCCTGACGCCATGCGCGCGTTGAAGATCTGAATGCCCGCCATGCGCGTCTCGGCCGAGATGTTCTTCCCGTCCGCCTCCCCCTGCAGCAGTTCGTAGACCGTGAAACGGGCCTCTGCGGCAAGCGTGCGCGCAAAACTCGTCTTGCCGGCGCCAGGAACGCCGTAGAACAGAATGTTCAGCCGGCCGCCGGCCTTTCTCGCGCGCAGCATCTCCTTCAGGACGGCGCCGTCCTCCGTCGCGAGCTTGCCGAAGAAGTTCCATGGCAGGACCTCTCCGTCAGAACGGCGATAATACCGCTCGTCAAGGGGCTCGCCGTCCATGCCGTCGAAATACCCGCCCAGCTCCTTTCTGTTGAACCAGTATTCATCATTCATGCAGTTGTACCGGAACAGCCTGCCTTTCCGGGAAAGAGCGGCAAGCACCTCCGGATAGGAACGATCGACGGCCATCGCCAAGTACATCGGCCTGTCGGACGTGTCCTCGTCCTCCGGGAAATCGTCGAACACGGTCGCCGACCGGACATACATCATCATCAGGAGGTCTGACTCGACCTTGTCAAGGGCCATGAACTTGCACAGCGCCCTAAAACGGCGCTCAAAGCGGACGTCTTCCTCTCTGGCGACAAGCTTTCTGAGGATGCGCTCGCGCATGATCCTCAAAACATCGCGGCACCCCTTGCGCAGAGGCTTTTCGTTCCAGATTCTCTTCAGCATGAAGCCGACGCAGTCACGGTCTAGCTCCAACTTGTCGGACTTGGCATCCTTAAGGGGCTTGAGCTCCTTCTCCCTGAAGTTGCCGGCAATAATGGACGCGACCTCGTCGCGGTTGAGGTTGTAGGCAACAATGTCGAAAAAGTCCTGGTCATAGACCTGGCCATCGTAATTCTTGACCATGTTCCACCAGTACTTCAGCGCATGGCTGACTGCCGCCGAGCGGGTAATGTTCTTGTATCGTGCCATCTCTTTGCAATATTGAGGTTCGGGTGACCCTGCAACTTAGCAGATTCCATGCCAAATCAACATGGCACATGAGTGGCTCAAGAAATCCCAGAATTATGGCAGATAGAGTCAGATTAACTTGCGCATATCTGCGACATCGCTTCTAATCAAAGGACAATGGCATCATAATCTGACGCGCCTTGTCAGATTTTGATCTGGCGTTTAACTATGAAATATTATAATTCATATCCCATGAGATATGACACCGAGATGTTCGCCCACTGCGGCTTAGCCAAATAATTGGATGTCGCCATTATTCTCATCGCGATGCTTCCTCAGTGTTAATCGAGTATGCCATTGTTGTCTCATGTCGTTGCAAGGTACGAAAGGATCGAGCGACGGGATACGCTCTCGCACGAGAGGATGGCGCGACGCCTGAAAAGGTCTGACGGCGTGCCGCGCTCGCTTAGGCACATGTTGCTAGTCCGCTGCACGGGCAGGTACTCTGTCCAATGCACGGCAACCTTGTGCCACTTGCCGTCGCCGCCGTACACCTCTTCGTAATCAACCCGCTCCTCGCCGCGATAGCCGTGGGCGGTTACCGCTATCGTGCTTTCGCCGCCCTCCCTCTGGACCACGTTGGTCTTGAGGATGCTGCGGGTGATGCAGCTCGGATGCTTGAACTTGCTCTCGCCATGGTAGTTGGCAACCGCTTCATGCTCCCAGAATGACGATGCCTTGCGTCCGAGAACGTCTTTCCAGATGTCCTCGTGCGTCCGCATCTGCTGGTAGAGCGGGATCGCAAGAAGCGGCGCCATCGCAAAGTAGGCGTCCTTGAAGTACCTCTCGTTGAAATAGACGAAAAAGGCGAACGCCGCATCGTAGTCCCAGTTGCGGAACCGCGAAGGATCGGTGTCGATGGTCGCCTCGTCAAGGTGCTGCGAGAACAGCATGTTTACCTTCTTCCGCTTTATGAAGGTGAAATCATCTCCGTAGCCGACCGTCGTGTCCTTCATCAGGTTCAGCATCTGCGTCTGCGCGACAGGCGTGAAGAGCAGGCGGAACTCGACCTCGTGGTCGCGGTCTTTCGCATGGAACCACGTCTCGAACTCGTGGTTGCTCATCAGCGTGAAGTCGGAGTCGTCGGTCAAATTGCGCGAATACGCCTTCAGCCGGCTCAGGCGCCATTTCTTGCGGATCGAGCTCCAGAGTTCTCCGTCCTTCCCGGTCAGTCCGGACGGCTGGCGCGAAAACGAAAGATTGGGGGCGGCGTCGTTCCCGTATATGAGGAGCTTATGCTCGCCGTACACGGGTATCGGCTTGGTGACATGGGCGCGGAGCGTCTCGTGTCTGCGCACCGGCCGTCTCCTGCCGTCGGCGTCTTCTTCCCACTCCGTCCACGAGATTTCCTTTGTGCCCTCGTACGTCTTTTCTCCCCACTCCATGTCGAGATAATGGCCGAAAACGAAGGGATTCCCGTTTATGACGCCGGATTGCGCGAAGATTATGGACTTGCCGTCGTTAAATGAATCGTCCCATCCGAACTGACTGTGCAGCGACGCGAGCCTGTCCGCCGTGAAATACGGGTCGAACTCCAGGCGAGGCACGGTTGCCTCGATCAACTTGACGGTCACATCCCATGTGTAGAGCCGGTTCAACGGCTCCATCTGCTTCCATGCGGCACCTTTCTTCGCGACAATTTGCGATTCGAGGCTGGCGAGCAGATCCGCAACCGCCTTGAAGAGCGGAATCATGGCGATACCCAGAACAAGTCCCGCCACTATGCCGAGAATGCACGGCCCCTGCGCCTCGGAGTCCGTGCCGTTCATGGCTATCGCGCCTATGAGCGCAGCCACCGCGCCGACGAAGCCGACGGCCATCAGACACCCGTAGCACGTCTTCTTGGTGCTTGCCGAATCGGCCTCTCGCTGCAATTTCCCGATTTGGGCTACGAGCGCACGATTCGCCCTGACGTCGACGCCAGAGCGTTTCGTAAGCTCCTTGAACTTCTCGCGCGCCAGCGCGGCGAAGTTCTCGCGAAATTCGTCACGATAGCGCGCAAGCGGCTCATAGACGTCCTCGATCAAAAGAAGGTTTCCCTCGCCTGGGCCTTGATCTCGGCAGACGCGGTAAACGGAATGCGCGTCGTGTAGCCGGCGCGGGCCGCGACGATCTGCTTCGTCGGCCAGTCAAAGATGTCGGCGTTCCACTGCATGACGGAATCGTTGTACAGCTGGCGCGCGGCTGTGATCTCCTTCTGGAGATAGCTGTTCTGCTGCATGGCCTCTGCGATTGCGGCGTGCGCCTTGAGGTCGGGGTACGCCTCGACCTGCGGGAAGAGACGCCCGAAGCATCCGTCGATCTGGTTGGCGACGGCGTTTCTCTCGCCATCGGCCAGCCTTCCGCCGCGGAACGCGGCGACGGCCTTCATGACGTCCTTGTCGAGGTCGATCGCCTTTTCGACGAGCTTGGCGAGGTTCTTCAGGATCTGAACCCGCTGCTCAAGGTAGTTGTCGATGGTCGACGCGTCCGCCTGAATCTTCTGCTGAAGCTGCTGGAAGTAGTTTTTGGCACCGATCTTCATGAAGAGGAAGATCAGTCCCGGGACTATGAAGAGGCACCACAGCACGATTTCGAACAAAGTGGAGCCCCAGCCGACTCTGGCCGGGAGCTGCCTTTCGATTACGTTTATGTCTCTGCCTGCGCCGTTGACGGGACCGGTCACTTCGTCCAGTTCATTTGCCATTGTCTGTGTTCCTTTCTTTTCAGTAGAGTACGGCGCATATTATACCAAAAGTTTGGAAAATCCGACCGGCCGGCTAATTCGGCTGTTCGCCTCTATCGACGCACTGCCAGCACATTGGCTATCAAATCGAACACTGGCCTTGCGACCTCGTCGCCGGTGTGCGCGGTTCGCGGCTTGACGAAGGAGACGACGATGACGTACTGCGGTCTGTCTGCGGGATAGAACCCCGCACACGAGGCTATGTAGTTTGTGGGCGAATAGAAGGGTCGGCCGCTCTCTTTGTCGTGTTCGCTTATCTGGACGGTCGAGGGCATCGGGGTCTTGAGCATCCGCACTATGGCGTCGGCGGCGGCTGGCGACACGACTTGCGTGCTTTCGTTGGTCGCGCAAGAGTGCGCCGCGCCCGCAAGCAGAACGGGGCGCACAAGCGTTCCGTGGTTTGCAAGCGTCGCATACGCCTGGGCGATCTGAAGCCCCGTGGCGGCGAAACCGTAGCCCATGCCGACGCGCATGGCCGTGGTCTTGTCCCAGCGTTCAGGCTTCGAGACGATGATGCCGCTCTCCTCGCCCGGAATCCCCGCCGTGCGGGTTTTTCTGCCGAAGCCAAAGCGACGGAGCGCGGCATGGAACTTCTCCGGGCCGATTAGACAGGCCGTCTTGCCCGCCGCGATGTTCACGCGCCTCTCGATGGCCTCCGCGATGGAAAGAGTGTTCGTCGCCTCGTCCTTGAGCGTCACTCCGTTGTATTCCCACGTTCCGTCCCCCTGGTCGAGTTCCGCGTCCACTGTCAGAACGCCCTCGTCGAGGGCGATTGCGTATGTGAGCGGCTTGGCGAGCCCGCCCGGCTCGAACAGGAGCTGCGTGGCGCGGTTGGCGGCCATCGAGTCGTTCCACTTGCCGAGGTCCCTGCGCATGGACGGGTCGAACGTCGGCCACGACGCCATCGCCTCGATCTCGCCGGACGGAATCTTCATCACGAGTCCCCACGCGGACTCCGCGCCGTTCGTCGCACACGCCGCGGCAAGCGCCTCCGCGACGGACTTCTGAAGCGTCGGCACAAGCGTCGTCTGGACGTCTGCTCCCGGCTTCGGGATTGCCTTCTCATGCCGTTCCTTCACCGGCAGTTTCTTGTCGTATGCACCATTGGCCCCTGCAAGTGACTTGTTGCAGGCAGATTCGATTCCGCCCGCCCCGACGGGCGTATCGGTGTGCGCGCCTCCGATCATGAATCCAACCACTTGGACAGCCGCCGAACCAAGCGGATAGACGCGTTTCTGCACAGGCTCGCGGATAAGTCCGGCTCGTTTCGTAAGCCAGTGGTCGTTTTTCCCGAAGTAAGCCAACGCCGGGCTATCGTCGGCGACCTCGGCCAGGAATATGTAGCGGCGCGGGCTTTTCGCTATCGTATCCTTCTGCTTGTTCGCATCGAGAAGAGACTCCATCGAGATGCCAAGATCGTGCGCCGCCTCGCAGCACAGGGGAAATGCGTTGTCCACCCGTGCATAAGCCTCCAGCAGATCCTTGGCCGGCACGCCGAGGCCCTCGGCGATGCCGCGGATATGCTCTGCCTTGTAGACAGATGTATCCGCCGCGAACGGATCAAGGTAGAAGCGCCACGCCCGGACGGTATGCGCAAGCGGGGACCCGTCGGCGGCGAGGATGCGCCCGCGCTTCGCCGTGAGCCCGAATTCTCCGAATGACAGATCCGACGGCCTCGGCTCGGCGAAGTCAAATCGGCAGCGCGGCGCCCAGCACTCGCGCCCCGGCGCAACTGCAATGGCCACGACCGAAAGCAGAGCCATTGCGCCCCAGACGGCGACTATGCGCCACATCCTGATGTCCGACCTCTGCTCTGACGAACTGCCCATCGCCATCGCCGCCAGGACGCCCATCCCGAACCACGCCATCGCGGTTGCGCTGCCGCCGTACGACACGAGGGCGGGCGACTTGCCCATGACGGGCAGGAGCGCAAGAGACTGGAAAAGGCAGTATGCAGCAGGGACGACAAGCCACAGTCCAAAGAGAAGCGTGAAACGCCGGCGAGAAGCCTCGCCCGAACGGCGCAAAATCCAAGTCAGCAGCAACCCGATGAGCGCAAATGCCATTATGACGACGCTCGGGAACCACTTGCCGAACAGAAGCGCGGAGGCGGACATCATGCCATCGCTTGACGCGCACGGAAGATAGCCCAGGTCTCGCCCCGCGCATCCGAACCAATTTGACGCATCAAATGCCATCTGAAGCTGCCGCGCCATGTAGGCCGTGCCTTTCATCCATTCGCCGGGATTGAAGAAAGCATCCAGGCGCGCCTGCCATCTGACGCTTCGCGACATCATCCACACCATCCATGTCGCCGCCAGGGCAACCGCCGTCCATTCCATCCACGAACGAATCCACTTCTTCTCGTGAAGCCATGCCACAAACAATGCGAACACGGGCATGAAGCACGTCACGACGTTTACGCTTACGGGGCCTGCGCTTATCCATTCGTGCGCCCCGCCAATCGGCCTGGAGAATCGAGCCATGACAAACGCGGCGACCCACGCCGCCATAAGCCAGGGAGCGGCCTTGAGAAGCCTCCTCCAGCCGACCGCCCACGTTCCGGCAAATACGGCAAGGCCCACGCCATTCCACGCAAGCTGCCGCCAGAACAGTTCATGCGCTCCATAGAACCTCGACGGACAATGCCAGCAGAACCAGCATCCCATAGCCGCCAGCAGCGCCGTGGTGGCGAGCAAAGACCCAACTATCGCTTTCTTGTTTTTCATGTTTTGTTCCTTTCAATTCGATGCCGCCGAGAAGCCGAGGCAGACGTGCCGCGACTCCTTCTTCTGCGCCACTTCCTCTTCCAGCGCGGACAGCCGCTCCGCGTTGCCAACCTCCTCGCCAAGGTAGTACAGCATCTGGCTGACGGTCTTGAAGTCGCCGGGAGTGAGGTTGGGGATGGCATCAAGTCTCGCGGTGTCCTTGTCCGTTAGCGGCGTCTTGAACGCCCTGTCGAAGAAGATGTGCTTGCCAGTCTGTTCAAGGTAACCGAACTCCAACTTATAGGTGAAGCGGCGCAGCACGGCGGCATCAAGGTGATCCTTGAAGTTCGTCGCCCCCACCAGCACGCCCCTGAACCGCTCCATGCAGTCGAGAAGTTCGTTCACCTGCGTGATCTCCCAATTGGCCATCGCGCCCGTCCGATCCTGCATCAGCCCGTCAAGCTCGTCGAGGAATAGTATCGCGTTCTCCTCCTCCGCCTCCTCGAACGCGGCGCGGATCGCCTTTTCCGTCTTGCCTACCCAATGGTCGAGAAGGTCGCTTGCCATCTTTACGACGACCTTGCAGCCAAGTTGCTGCCCGAGGTAGTTCACGAACTCCGTCTTGCCCGTTCCGGGCGGCCCCCAGAGGAGAAGGTTCATGCGGGGGCGGTCAGGCAGCGAGGCTTCCGCCTCCGCCTGCATCTTCCGAAAGTTCTTCACAGCTGCGACGACCTTGGCAAGCGGGATGTCGCCCTTGATCGAAAGCCCGTCAAGCGTGTAGTCGCGCACGGGGACGGGGATTTCCGCCTGGGGCGTCTTGTTGTCGTTTTTATCGGTCGGGGTATGTTTCTGCATGTCAGCCTGTTCAGGCGCAGACTGCTTTACATCGACCGCCACAACAGACTTTGCGACTTCCGCATCTGGATTTGGATTCTCGCCATCCGGCTTTACCGGTGTGCCGCCGCCGTCGATGTCGCCCTCCGCCTCTTTGATCGCCTCCTTTGGTGTCCGTGCGCCAAGCACGACCTTGATGAACGCAGGGCCGTACCGGGTGATCATCGCGTGAGGGAGATAGAGAAGCCGCTGGGACTTTTCCATCGGGTCTGCCTCAAGTTCCTCCGACGGCATGACATAGCGGTATCGCAGTTCGCCGTCGTCGAAGTCCATGTTGAACGATCCGAACGTGAGCTTGTACCCAAGTCTGCAGACCAGTTCCGCCACCTTTTCGCGGACACTTTCTGGCGCGGCGACGGGGAAGGTATAGACGCATGTGACCTTATCGTCCTCGACGCTGACGTACACCTTTGCGTTTCCGACGGCATTGCCGACGCCGACGCCGCATGTAAAAAGTCCATTCTTCTCGTCGAACTCGTACCGCCAGTCGTCCTTCTTGAAGAACTTGGCGATTATCTTGGTGTTCTTCCTTATGCTCATTGTCAATCCCCCTCGCAGTCCTTTATGGCGTCTGCGGGCGTCTTCAAGCCCATCAGCACCTCGGTGAAACCCTTTGAATACTGATCAAGCATCCTCGGCGGAGCCAGGAGAAGCGTCGGCAGGATCATCTCGTCCGCACGGACGGCTGACATCGAGAATGTCAGATGGAAACGCACCTCGCCGTCGTTCCAGTCCATCTCGAAGTCGCCGTACTTGAGGCCGTAGTTGGCGCGAGTGATGAACTCGGCCATCTCAGGCAACTTGTCCTTTGCGGAGGCGGGGAACGTCGCATAGTTCTGGACTTCATCCTCCCCGACGAACAGAATGAATCTGAACGAGTTGTACAGTCCCTTGAATCCTCCCACTCCGCCAGTGAAAGTGGCCACATGGCCGTGGTCGTGCATATCGTAGTGCCAGTCGTTCTCATCAAGAAACTTCTTGACGACATCCATGTTTTCCTTGTAGCTGCCCATAACCATGTCCTTTCTTTTTAATGCCGAGAACCCTCGTGGTTCCCTCTGGCAGACATAGACGCCCTGCGGCTGCGAATATGACACGAAGGCGAGCAGAAAACTAAAAACCTCCAAGAGCGAGCTGCGCTGCATTGAGGCATTCCGTGGCCGCGCCCATCGAATCGGTCAGATAGAGCTGCGAAAGCGTATCCAGCGCATCGTCATCTTCGACCCACTCAGTGCGGAATGACCTGCGCCATGTTATCCGCCGCGACTTCTCATCGACGATGACGGCATCTTTCGGATGATGCCGCATCCAACCGGCGGCAAAATGGTGTGCCGCCGGAATATCTGGAATCTGCCAGTCGGGACATGACGCCTCCCACACGACAAACTGCTCGTCCTCGTCAAAGCGAATTATCTGCTCGGTGGTGTTCTTTGGGACAAAGTCTGACGACTCCATTTCCTGCGCCACCAGATGGAGTCCATCACACTCCCGTTCCGGGCAAACCGTATCGCAAGACTCGATTTCGTCGAAAAGCCGTTCCTTGGTCAGCCACGGGCGTTCACGCTCTTCTGCCGCAGGCATCACATATTCCGCAACCGGCGGAGGTGTATCCTCTCGGCCGAAATCATATTGAGCGAAAAGGTCTGGCTGGTTGTTGTTGCCCATCTTCGGGCTTCCTTTATTGAAATTTCCTGTTGAATGCAAGAAAGCGTTTGCGACGCTCTTCAAACAACACATTATCCATTTCAGGGAAAAACGAACGCATCGCGTTTGTCCTGCGCATGATGTCGTCACAGCGCAGGTAACCTTTTGTCCGGTGTCCTATCATTTGAGGCACTTCTTGGTCATCATGGTAGAAGAAGTACAGCGCAAGCGCAATGTCCGTGCGATGCAACCCCTGCTGACAGGAAAGGTAGAAGCCATTTCCGTCTATGGCATCAAACAAGGTCGGCAATGTCACAGCCAATTCCTCTGATCCCATTGTCTTCGCATCCGTAGGGACATGAAGATAACCAATCCCGAGGTCGAAACACCTACGACAGAGCTTATCGTTGTGGTCGGCGGTCCTGAGGTCGATGATAGTCCTGACGCCAGCCGCTTTGACACCCTCCAAGGCCTGCCCCATATGACATCCTCGTGCAAGAGTCTCGCCTCTTACGCCTCTTCCGAAAACGCTGTACACGTTACGGATGCCAAGCTCAGATAGTTTTGCAATATCCATAAATCCCTCTCCGCTATGGTTCGCCCATATACCCGGTTTCGATGTACTCAGTGAATATCCCCTCGACAACTGGGTTGGGGTCGATTTTCGGGTTCACACGCTTGAAATACTCGTGGTCTTCCGGCTTCTTATCCCACACGAAGTTCCAGTAGTGGTCGAGAACGCTAGCGACAGCACCACTCCGCGAGACGCCCTCGGTGCAATGGATCAGCACCGGCCACGAACCGTGTCCGACGTGTTGTAGTATCTTCTGCGCCATGACAGACCGAAACTTCGCCACCTTTTCGCCGTCGTAGAGGTCGGAATAATCCGTCACGTCGTCGAAAGTGAGACACAGGAGATTCGGCGACTTCAATCCCTCCGACGAGAACGGCGGCTCAGAATCCCAGCCGCTACGCGATTGGATGGACACGACCTTGTTGTGGGCCAGCACTTGCTCCTCAAGCACCGTCCCCTTGATCCTCTCGAACCACTTTCTTGGCAGACACTGTATTTTCATTTGCAAGATCCTTTCATAACATCAAATAGATTATGGATAGCACCCCCAACGTCAACACGGCGAGGAGAACCATCAATTGAAGCCATACGGCAAAACGGACACACCCGCTGCCCAACTTGCACAGCAGCCGCTCCACGAAGGAGTCAAATACGTTAATCGCGCCCGATATGATTGCAATCATGACGGCGAATCCAAGGCACTGCTCTGCCTCTGTGCAATAGCTTCCTTCTGGCGGGGTGTGCGGGAAATACGTTTCATAAACAAGCAACAACCAGGGGATTAGAAATCCGACAAGCCATGAAAGCGCGAAGCGAAACCTACGCCCCTCGAACAGCCTTTTCGCAAAACACACCGAAGCAAACGGGACTAACCACACTCCGGCGAGGAGGAGATAATCGAGAATCGTCTCGCTGCCCGCAGGAGCAGCGGGGTCGTATGTCTGGAAGCGGACGGCGACAACCGCTGCAAGACACAGCGCCAAGGCAACCCCCGCCGCGAGAACGGGTATTCTCTTTGACCTATTATTGCCTGTCTGTTGCGTCAGATTCATATTCATTGCTTTCCTTGTTCCGTATAGACGCAGCAGACTTGCCAATATGACACTAAATCATATCGGGCCTCTGCATGAATATTGTCCGCCCCTCCAAGGCACCCATTCGACCTTTCCATGATTGCACAATATGCCGGGGAGTCCGCGAATCCCCCAGCCTGGCACAAACAAGTAGGAATCGCAGCAGAAGAAGCCAATGTCGCGATAAACACCCGAAGACTGCTTCTTCCAGATGGTGTACCACCAATTGGCTGCACCTCTGGCATTTGTGCCGGAATCAACAATCAATTCCTCTATCCCGTCGCCATCTATATCCCGATGCAGAACATACACTCCAACGCTTTCTGGCGGATCGTCATATAATTCCACGCACGAGACAACCTCCTTGGGTAGCTGCGAAGCCTTTATGTCTTCGCTCCACCCGCAGCAATTGACCTTGATGAAACGGCCCATGTAAAGAATTGCATATACGGACAGAAGCACAGACAACGCCGCTATTACAGTTCTAAGACAAGTCCTGGCTTTCATGCTTCCCTCTCGCCGAATATGTTTACAATCGACGGCATGACGCCGCTGCGGTGCAGCAGCCACGCCTCCGCAGCGTCACACAAGCCGGAAACCGCGTAGCGATGCCGCCATCCCTGCCCGCTGCCCTCTGTCACCAGCGGTTTTAGGTCTTGCCAGCCCAATTTCGACTGCGGGATGTCATCCGGCCACTTGCCGCGCCCCATCGACACTTCCAGCTTGTCGCCGAGTGGCACCAACCGGATGGCGACCGTCACATCCGGGCCGCACTCAAGCGACACCTCTTCCGTCGAAAAGCTCGCATCCACGTCGCGTATCTGCAAAAGGACACCCTCGACGCCATCCTCCGAAAAGAGGACTTTTCGCGTCAGCGCACCCGAACCTTTCCCGACGCCAGCCAAGTAGTCAGCGCACTCGTCGCGGAATGCAGCGCATCCATCAAAGCACTTGCGGCAAACGCACCACGATTCAAGAGGGTCTGTGGACGACTCCAACTCATCAGATAGCCACAACTGTTTCGCGCCTATGGCCATAATCCCATCTCACTTTCCGTTGCCTCCAAGACGCTCAATCCACTGCCTGGCATCGGCGGCATACCTTGATTCCCCGGCTGCGGCAACGTTCAGCCACTTGAGCGTCTCTTCTTTACTTAAGATGTCTTCATCCGATGCGATGATGTAATAACGCCCGAAATTGTCCCTTGCCAAATCGTCGCCCTGTTCAGCCGCCAGCCGAGTCCATTTTACCGCCTCCGCCATATACTTTTTGCCGGTGGCTTTCCAATCACCATCTGCGTCGTCAATTCCAGGGCTATAAGAATATTTACCGAACCTACGTTGCGCATCGGCGAACCCAAGCTCCTTGCCAAGTGACAGCTCATAATAATAACTCCCCAATCTGCACTGCGCATTTGCATCGCCTTTTTCCGCAGACCTTCGCAACCATTTCGCAGATTCTTCCTTGTCAGGCACTCCCTTTTCATAGCAGTCGGCCAACCGAAGCGCGGCGTATTGATTGCCCAATTCATCTGATTTCCTATAGGCATCGACGGCAAGAGTAATGTTCTTCTCCCTCCAGTCATACGCCCCAAATTCATTGCAGAACCCATCGAGAAAATACGCATACGACCACGTCTCATCGTCAACGTCTTTCAATTTCCACATCCAATTACGTGTCAAATCGTCAAGCGCTCGTTCGATGCCCTCAACATCCTCGATCTTCACCAACAGCCTTGCCGCGTCATAGTACCTCTTCTCGTCACACAGCCTGTTGAACTCCGTCTTAAGCTTGTCCTGTGATTCATCCATGTTCAACCTCCTGTCTTATTCGTTACGTAATTCCATGTCCGCTTCTATTCTCTTCAAATAATATGCCGCCGTCACGTGTCCAGCCTTAGCCGCCCTGCGATACCATGCAATCGCCCACGGCCAATGTCCGTTCTCCGCATGACATTCACCAAGTTGCCTACAGGCATCGACATGGCCGCGCTTCCCTGCAATTCGGAATGCCCGCATCGCAAGGGTGACATCCTTCTTCACCCCCATCCCATAACGGCGGCAAAGCCCAGTCACATAGTACGCATCTACATCGTGCAGCATTTCTGCCGCGTCCCGCGCCCATTCCCTGAACATACTCCGCATCAGCGGCCAGACATCCCACACATTCTCAATCGAAGCAACAAACTTAGCCGCCTTCTTGTATCGTCTTTCGCGGCACAGAGACGCGAACTGCCGCAATGAAATGTTATTGCCATCTCGCATGAAATCCATCGTTTTCAGGGATATGCCGACCAATTCTCTAATTCCCACCTAAAGAGATCAAACGGCTCTTTCTCTTCCTCTGGCTCATATCTAGATGATTTGTCAATCCACTCACCTTCAGTAAAACCAGACACTAAATTTTCATTAGATGGATGTGCCATACCAAACTTCCAATGCGTACCCTGTTCTGCCTCAAAAGTGTCTGTATAACACAACCCTTTACCTAAAAGATAGCCAATATCGTTAATAGAGAATACATACCCAGGATCCGTTTTCCACCATCCCTCTCTATCACTTGTATAAGCATGAGGAACCGTAGGATGATACTGTCCTTGCTGCCAATGTACGCCCTTACGAACATCACTTTTATCATTGAATACATATCCTGGATCGGCACACCAACATCCTTCTGTCTCTGCGGAGAAAACATGAGGAGTGTCAACTCGCCGTGAATCTTTTTGCCAATGCGTGCCCTTAAGAATGTTATTAGGGTCATTTGGCAGATACCCAGCATCTGTCAGCCACTCATTCTCGTTCGGACCTGCGTATGCATGAATAACAGAAGGATGTCGTTCTCCCGGCGTCCAAACAGTCCTTAAATTAGCAACTCCCTTGCCATCTTCCCAATTCCAACCTGGATCGTGCGACCACACTCCTACCGCTTTTGAGGCAAAAACATGCTCATAATGAAGGTGACGCATGCCAGGCCACCACATCTTCTGCACGACCAACGAATCCTTACCAACGCATGCGTTTTCCGTCAAGAGTTCAAGTGCAACACGATGCGCATCTGCAATGTTTCGTATTGGCTTTTCATACAACTGAAGCAACATAGCTTCTGCTTGCTTGCCAAATTCCGAACTCTCTGCATCCCATCCTGCCTTATGCAACGATTCGGCAACCAATGCGCAACATAACGGGCAATCGAAAATTCGTGAAATCTCGTCAGATTGTAGCGAATCAATTGCTGCGCGATAGGTCCACACTAATATTGAACGGACAGAGGGATGCCGAAAAAGAGCATTTTCTTTGGCAATCAGTGGAGCCCGTGGAGGGATCTTGGATTCTATCAAATGATAGACATCTGCATACGCAGCACAAACAACATCCAGAAGCATTCTAATTACACTGCGCACTTCTCTATCAATTTTTCCAGCCTCGATTCCATTTTTTGAGTAGTTGTTGAAGAACTCGCCACGGAGTTTCATGGCTATAACATCTTCTGCATTACCCTTAACTTTCAGTGTTTCCCGTCGATCTAGTTCTTTAAGCCTAAGCTGGACATTCTTGTCATTTGCCAGCATTTCTTTCTCATCAGCATAAATGGCGATTTTCTCATCAGCGTATGCCCTAATCAAATTGACCTCTATCTCGCGAATGTCGATCTCTGGTATTATCGTCATACTTTCAGGCAAATCTCCGCTCGCCCCAAATCCCCAATAACCTATATCCAAAGAAAAACTACGGTTCGCAACACTCGGCAAAAGAACCAATGTAGGCATCCCGTTCAAAACTTTATGCAGATTTCGCAACAATGCATTTCCACGAATTGTCTTCGCCTCGTCTTTCCAGCCGCCATCGTAGTATATTACAGGTGATAAACTTTTCTCAGAATAAATGTCCTTGATGACTCTTCCTATGCTCCCTATCTGATCTGGGAGCGTGTTTGGAATCAAAGATAACAATGGTATTCTACCGTAAGAGTATGCTTTTCGTATGTCCATCACAAATGGTGTCGGGGGGTCACGCAACGGCCATACGTTTTCATAGTTAGTATTTCTTTCCCACGCCTCTTCCTGTAGTTTCATGGAATTTTGGAACTGCAACGAGAGCATTTCGCGTTGCATTCGCTCGCTATGGCGATAATCCATTTCCTTTAACGCCAGTTGGAACTCCATTTGGCGATCTTGCATCTGCCGCTGGAATTCACGCTGTTTTTCATTCTCTTCTTTTTGGAACTCGCGTTGGCGATTGCCATTGAAGAAATTTGTTATGGCAACTATGGCACCACCTCCAAGAAAAGCACCTGACGCGCCACCAATAAGAGATCCTACTGCGTTAACAAGACTAGTTACAGGGTCCATGCGCATTCCTTTCTGACTTTATACGGTGCAGAGCCATCGACTCTCACAACATCACGACCCAAAAGAGCCTGTACCATCGTTTTCGGCGTGGGCAATGTTCATCGCATCGTCAGGAACGACTTGATCCAGCACTTCCGAAGGGAAGAATATGTCGGGTGTGCCATCGCCGTCGATGTCAGTGGACGCAAGTTCCAGCGTTCCATTTCGGTCAATGTCATGTAGCCATGTGTCCACCTCGCCATTGTTGTCGGTGTCCAGACCAACCATGCAGGGCGTAGATAAGACATCAATGCGCGCATTATGCCATTCGTCATACGACATGTTTCCTTCCACCAGCGACGTGATGCAGCCTTTGTCGTAGTCGAAGTTGTCGAGATTCGGCACAGGATCGTTTGTGACAACCATCATGTTCCTGGAATCGTTCCACGCAGCCCTGAAATCGTCCAAGGGATAACTCTTGGCGACATCGCCAGTTCCCGGATCGGTAAGAATGACTTTTGGATTGTCTGCGTCGGAAGTATCAATCCCAGCAACAATAAGCGCATGATTTGGCGTCAAGTCGTTAAGGCTTGAATCAAGAGACTTATCGCCCCACAACTCATCGGAATCGACGCAGACAATCACCCGACGCCCTTGCGCGAGCGCATTCATGAGGTCGTCCACGGATGCATTTTCGTACCGGCTCACGCCGATTCCATGCAACTCCAACAGGTTTCCTATTGCACTTATTGGAGTGCCGTCGCCATACCAATCTCTTTCTTTTGCCTCCGCAATAAGATCCTCCTGCAATATATTATGTCCAAAGTCGCGCAAAATGATCTGTTGGCTTCTCACTCCGCAGGTATCTGGATAGCCCTGATAAATATCGAAAGAAAACATCCCGTCTGAAGATGGCGTTCCCACGCCTTTGAATTCGTTATTCATACCGCCTCACTCCTCTCTACTTGTTGTTCAAGTCTCGCTTTACCGCAGCCTCGAAACGGCTGATTTCAAGACGCAGGGGTTCCAGTTTCTCGATTCGGAACTGATGATGCATATCCGCTATGTCCTGACGCTGACGCTGTTTCGCCGCAAACAGATTCTGTGCCTCTTGATGGCGCTGGCGCAGCGTCTCCATAGGCTTATCAAAAGCTTTGCGAAATGCCGCGACAATTCCAATCCTCAGTGCTTCGATTCGCTTCTCCTGTTTTGCGACAATAACGTTCACTTGTTCTTCAGCGCCGACGTACTCTCGCAACCCGGAACGTACACCTTCACGGATCTTCTGCTTACGCTTGTCGGTTCCTGTTCCGTCGCCGATTATTGCACCAATTAGTCCGCCGATTGCCCCGCCGAGATAAGTGCCGATAAATGGAAACACGAAACTGCCGACAAATGCGCCAATGGCTACGCCAGTAGAAGCCCCAACGATGACATCGGAACTGACGCCTGGTGCCTGCGCCACCACATTCTCAATCAGCTCCGTACTGATAACCTCCGTCCCTATCATTGGCGACGGCGACGGCAGACCGGCAAGAATCGGCTGATCTTTGATCACCAATTCCCACTGGCGAGTTGTCTCACGAATGATGTGTTGCATTTTTGAAGTGACTAGTTCGTTGAAGAGCGTGTGACGCCCGTTCTTTATCCTGTCCGCCCATGCTGTCGCCTTTGGTTTTACCACCTCTGCAAACGTATCGTTGATGATCTGTTCGTTCAGATCTCGGCGGACCTCGTTGCAGTTGCACTTTGCAATGGCATCAGCCGCCTTGTCTGCGACTTCTTCGATGCTACTGTAGATGACCTCGCTCCAGTAATCCACCGCAAGGGAATGGTCAATGCTCTTGCCCTGCAGCAATTCAAGCTGCTCTTCGCAGAATTTCTGGAAATTGTCGAGTCGTCCCTGCGCCTCCTCGAACGCGGTCTGCATGTCAGCCTCGTCCTTTTCCGCCACAGTCTCCGCGACCTTGAAGTCACTTTCGACCGCTTGAATCAACTCAACTGCCTTCTTCGCGCCATTGTCGATGAGTATGCTCCTAGCCTTTTTCGCGACCACCTCGTTCTCAACGGTTGAAACGATTGCCTCAATTCCACTTTTATCAAGGCACGTGGCAATGCCTTCGCCGTCTTCATCGAACAAATCAACCTGGGCGGCTTTGCGCAAGGTCATGCCATAGGCACTCATGAGCGATGCGTAGACTGTATCCCCAAGCACTGACTCCATGTCGCTTGCTTCATTTTGGCATCCCATGGCGATCCGCATGATTTCACGACGCGAATGTGCGTCCAATGTGCCGTCCTTTATCTTTCTTGCCTGCAATGCCGTAAGGCCCAGCAAGGCATGATAGATGTGGAAATCGCCCTGCTTGAGTTCTTTCCCCAGAACGTCGCTAAGCGTTCTCGTATAGTCGGACATAACAGCCGTCTCAACCTGCCGGGAACCGTTCTCAACCAAGTTGACGCTAAGGAAGACATTGTCCGGCTTCGCGGCTGCGATAGACTTCAGAGCGGCAAGGTCGCTCGCTCCGGCAGCTTTGCCATTGAGAATGTACCAAACGACATCGGCGTTCTCAAGAATCTCAAATGCAACGGAGGTGTCGTATGTGCTCGCAAAAAGGCCGGGGCAGTCAACGAGGACGCTGCCCGTCCGTTTGAGGTTTTCAGACTGTATGAAGCAATGAACCTGCCTGACAAACACGAATGCACACTCTTGGGCCTTGTATGGCGTCTTCTTTTCTCCGATCCACTTCCTGTGGTAGTTCGGCGGGAAGCAGATCAGTTCAGCGATGTTCTCAACCGTGAAATCGGTGCGTTGCTTGAGTTCCAGAATCCACGGATCGGAGTAGAACTCGGAAATCAGATGCGCCATGCGCAAGGCGTCCATCTTCTCTTGCTCTTCGTCGGCAAGGTTGGTGATGTCCGCAACGCATTTCCGCAACGCCCTTTTGACCAGCGGAATGTCCGCCGGATAGTTCAAGGCATCGGCCAGCTTCTCCGCCTGATTCACCCCACGAAAACGCTCAGGCTCGATTTCCTTGAAATACCGCAAAAGATGTTTGGCGAAGATCAGCGTCAGTTCGCGATCCGTGCGCCAAACGACGGATGCCGTGTCAGCCCTCTCCGCGTCGATGGTGTTCTGGACCGAGACAACCGTTGCGCTCGTCTGGACTTTCAAACCGCGCGGACTGATTTCCCGTCCGTCGCACATCATGTTGAACGTTGTGGACTTGCCGCATTGAAAACCGGACACGAGGACAATCCTGAACTGGTTCTCAAACACCTTCCGCCGTACTTCCTTGAGTGCGGCGACCGTCTTCTGCGGCAGCGGTATGGGGCCGAGCGACAATCCCTTGTCGATCAGTCGCACCAGTTCGTTTCTTCTTTCTTCGTATTTCTTTGCGTCCATATCGTGTCCTTTCTTCCTTGCCGGGAGGGGCTTTCGCGCCCCTCCCGGCATTTCGTTACACAGCCGCCAGCAGTTCGCCGCAGCGCGCGATCTCCTCCGTAACAGCTTGCCTGTCGCCCGCCTCTCCGACATCAGGGCGGATGTCGGCGGCACTCGCCGCCTTGTGCGTCAATTCGTCAATCTCCGCATTGACGGTCTTGAAGATTTCCGTCTTGAGAGTTTGAAGCGCATCGCCGATGTTGTCGCGAAACGCGTCGACGGTCTTCTCCAACTCCGTACCAAGCGACGTGCGGATAGCCTCGACGAAGTGATCCTTCACAAGCGCAGACGGGGTGATGCGCCTTACACCGGGAATGCGCCCCGCAAGGAAGCGCAAACACCACGACATGAATAGTCCGCCGGGAAGCAACAGCATCGTTACGAGATAGTCCGCAACAGTCACGGCGGCAGAATTGATCTTGTCGCAGAGCCCGCCGTCAAGTTCGATGTCCGGCGTGAATCCCGCATTCGGGAGCCGGGTCTTCTCGCAGACAGACTGAATGCGCGAGCTATATTCCTCAAGCTTGCGGGAGACCGAGGTGCGGATGTCCTCAAAGCGGTCCACGGCGAGGCTTTCCACCTCCGGGACGATGCATTCCTGCATCTTGGCGAAGTATTCCTGCGCTTCGCCGAGATCGGCACATCCTTCAAATCCCTTCATGTAGCGATTCGCCGCCTCCATGCAGGCCGAACGGAAGCGAATTGCCTGTTCCTGCTTGATGGAGTGGATTGTCCCGTCGAAGTCATCCTGCATTTCGTCGCGGGCGTTCTTCATTTCGCTTGCGAGATCGGCGTACCGCTTGCGGATTTCGGCAATCTGCGCGGCATCTTTGTCGGCAAGGGAACGGCGGAAGTCCAAGTCCTGCAAGCGGCCAGAGAGAATCTTGCGGAGCTGCACCTTGATTTTTGCAAGTCTGTTCGACTTGGCTGCGCTCTCTGCGAACGACTGAACCTCCATGCGTACTGCGGCAGCGGAATTGACGATATCGTCGCACCCGTCGCCACCGTAGCAAACCATCTTGACGGAGATGTTCTCGCGCCCGATTTCGGCAAGCTGCGCACGGATGGCGTCTAACAGCTCTGCGCGTCCCTTTTGCGAGAGGGAATCGCGCTCCGGATTGTACGAGACGAGCACCATGATGCGCCCGATGCCGTACTTGAAGATGTTTCTCCTGAGGAAGTTGATTTCGCAAGTCGAAAGGGCCTTTGCGCCGACAACCATCACGGCCACGTCCATCTGCGGAACGGTCTTGTAAGTCGTGAGCCGCAGAAGTTCCGGATTGGGGTCGTCGATTCCCGCCGTGTCGAACACGGTGAAGTTCCGCAGCGCCTCGCACGGCCACTCCAGACGGACGCTCTCCGTTTCTGCTACGACCTTCTCCCGGACTTCCGGTGTTTCGGAGCTCGTGGCGGCGCGGATGTCCTCAGCCTGCGGATTCAGCACGACCTTGGCAGGACGTCCGTCCTTGTACGTCACCGTCATTTTTGGCGCAGTCCCGAACGCGACTTCCGTTGTCACGGCGGTTGTGCAGAGTCCAACACCCTCCTTGAGGAGGAGCGACTGATTGAGAAACGCCTCGTTCACGAGGTGGCTTTTGCCGACCTGGAACCGTCCAACAATGCCGACCTTGTAAACAGGATTGTCGAATGCCGCCAAAGCATCTCTCACCTCGGACGGCACGGCAAGTCCCATCTCTTTCATCTTGCGGACGGTTTCCGCGATCTGTCTTACTTCGTTTTCCATTTTTATTACTCCTTGTTAGTGGGTCGGGTTCATCCCGTCCATGCCCACATAGATGGAGCAGAAATGCCGATATGACAAAATCGCCCTCACACTCCAAACTCCGCATTGTGCGTCGAGTCCCTGAGCCACATGCGCAACGCCTCGCTCGAAAGCGAAATTTCGCCATCGGTCACAACGGCATACCCACGCAGAGCCTTGAGAACTGCCCCCAGCGTCTCTTCGCCGACAATAGCCCTGCGGCTCGCGTCTGCCTCGTTTATGCGCCCCTTACGGACGAGTTGCCGCAGAAGTGGCTTCACCTTGCCATAAGACCTACCATCGGGAAACCTCGCCGTGAACGCATCGTAAAAGCATGTTTTCAAATCTGCCGGCAAGTTCTCGGCAAAATATGAGATGGTGATAGGCTTGTCCCATTCCTTGCGAACGCCATATCTTCCTTCGGCAATTCCCGAAAGGACATAGGAGGCGTACAGGAACGACCTATCCTTGTCGAGAATAATTCTTTTGACATCCTCCGATTTCAGGTTTTCGTTCATTAACCAGTTGTTGACGGCCACATTCATGTGCAACCAATGATCGATGTAGGCACTTACGTCCATACGTACATCATTGGCGCATTCCGTACCTTGCTCGTCAAGGTTCATGACATCGGTAGCTCGAGAAACCAATCTGTCCTCGTCTTGAACGATATGCCGCGAAGACACCACAACTCCCACTTTCGGCGGCAAATGCAATCTTGAATCAAGCAAGAGGCCTGCAACTTCGCCGCTCGCATCCTCATCAAGACCATCAACAAGCACAAAAAGCTTTTCACCCTTGCGACGTTCCATCACCCGTTTTAACGGATCAGCTACAAGATTCCGATAGGCCGTGCGAAGCGCCTCTCCCGTCGGCGGCTCCTCTGGCAGCGTGACCGAAAGCAAATCACCTGTCGTCTCGCCGTATGTGGAAGCGAGCCCGTGAGCAAGAGATTTCACGAATTCCCAACCTTGATTAGGACGTCCGACCTGACAAACGTAACCAATCACATTGTTCGCAACCTCACATCGTCGCTTAAGAAGCCACATGAGAACGCTCTTGCCCATGCCAGGGCCACCGAATAGAATTACAAATGTACCCGTGCTTTCAAGATATTCCTTTTTGTTGGCAAACTTGAACAACCCTTCCGAGAGCTTCCATCGCGGGGCAAGTACGTCCTCATCTACGGCCTTAAACTGGACAGGCCAAGATGGACGGAGCATTCTCAAATGGTCAAAAGCAACCTCCTCGGCAATTTCATTAAGCGTCGTTGCCAACACCTTGCGGACCATTACGTTTTTTGCATGAGTCGAGATTCCCCGCTGATCCGGCGAGACAAAAAGCGTGTCGCCGCCAAATGACTCCACCAAAGACATCTTCTGCGCCATCCCTCCAACACCCTGCGGCTTATTCTCAGTGAAATCATATTTGAGCGAAATGAACGGCCAACCTTCATATCGTATGCCATCTTGTGCATACTTGAACGCAACAGCCAACGCCCCCGTAGCCGACGCAACATCTGTTTCATCCGTTTCATTTCCCAACAATCCCAACGAGCTGAAATCCACCCTGTCATCAAAAAACCTTGCAGACGGATTCAGCTGCCATGTCATCACCGAAACCTCGGGTTCGCCAACACAAGCCAATACACGTCGCGAAAGCGCCGAAAGTCGCAACGGAAGGTTATTACTTGGGCGACCGGCCCCACCAGGATAATACCGCCATTCAAGAGGCAGCATGACTCCATCCGGCGAAATCGGGGAATCGCAATCAACCGCAGATTCCGACCGAAACAAGACGAAGGCCTCGTTATACTCGCGGCGGATATGCTTCCTGTCAATAAGCGGAACGCCAAAACGCTCAAATGGCAAAGACGCAATCGCCTCGTCTTTCAGGAGCAATTGCGGAAGAACATATCCGAAATCGTCCAGCAAGTCCGCCGTCAGTTCCAGGGAATCTGATTCAGAGATCCTTCTCTCCGCCCATGCTTCAAGCAAGCCGATGGTCGGGCAATACTCTTCAACCTCAAAAGGAACATATGGCATCCCCTCGGACCTCACACCGTCCGTTGAGATCAAATGCAACTCACTGGAATTGGAGGAATTCTTGAACTCCCGAACAGGAAACTCGAAGTGTCCATTAGATCGAACCTTTCTATTCTTGCCAAAGCAGAAAAGCGTCCCCTGCGGAACACCGCCTTTTCCATCTGACAGCACGCCTCTTATCAAGACCTTGTCCGACACGTCAAACGGCATCTTCAATTTCAGTATCCATTGGGGACTTGGACATTCCACGGTCCCGTCGCCGTCCGCAACACTCCTGAAGAACATTGTTTCCCTTGCTGCGCCCATCGCCTCCAAAATTTCACTGTCCGGCGTGCCATCCGCACTAAAAAAGCCCTCGCCTTGCGTTTCTATGAACTTTTCATAAACCAGTTTAACTTTCGCATCCGGATAGTCCGCCAGGGAAGGAAACATCGCCTTGATGTCGCGGGGTTCAAGTCGGGAGAAAAACTTCCGCCTGAGATTTCGTATTTTACCGGCGATGAAAGAGGCCTCTTTCTTCCTCTGCTCCGCGTCGTTTTTAGCCTTCTCGCCCTTGTAACCAACAAGCGCGGCAATCTTGCGATGACGAAAGCGGAGATGCGCATCCATCAACGCTATGTATGTCTCTTGTGTGTTCGTGTGCCAGAAACTGCCAAGCACGCGAGAGAAACGCTCACATCCCATGTACTTAAGAAGCTTAGCGAACGAGACGCTACCCTTGGCAGGCTTTATATCCTGGCCACACTTTCCCCGGCTCTTCTTCGTTGGAATAGCCTTGTGAACTGCACTCAAGAGCACTTTGGCGAACCATTTGCCGAACAAATGCTGGTGATCGGAATGTTTGCTCTTCAGGTTCAGGAACTGGAGCAGGCGTTTGCACTGGCCCGCGCGCAGGAATTCGGTCAACTCGCCACGCATGAAATCGTCAACAGAAAGACTGGCCTTGTCCCACAGAAGTCCTGCATGACGCTTGGTAACGATTCCCCGAATCGTCGCGTAGAACTCGTCCCAATCCGCAGCCGTTGCCTGCGGTGATATGATCCGACCCACAATCTCCTTGTGCTCGCGGCTTATTTCAGTATAGTCGATACTCTTCTTTGCCATTGCACCATCTCCCTTGACAACGCTACGAAAATGCGAATGTCTTTCACTCTTTCCCCCCATATCCTAGCAGATTGAAAAAATCACCTTGGACAGCATCTCCATCTTCTCCGCCATTTGCGTCCTTTGAACATTTTGCAGAGCTACAGTTTACCAAATTGAGGTCGCCGCGCAATAACGCCCTGTCCGTTTCGTCAAGTTTTTCCCATGGACAACGGCTCGCGAACTGCGGATGGTATTGAAGTAAACAAGCCCAATCATGGCCATCTAATAGTTCCCACGGAATCTTGTCAATTAATTGAGGTTGATCATCAAACAAGTAATACCAGCTTAACAAATCAACCCCTTCAGAAAAGATCGCCTCATCAAATTCATAGTGCTTTTCATCAGACGGACTCCTGCACAAATCCGCCACAATGGATTTCATAAACCTTTCCCAGGGACATTTATCTGCGAACCTTGGTTGATCGAAAAGCAACTTTATCAAATCACAGCTGTTCAACTTCTCCCAATAACATCTGTCGGCGAATTGTGGTTGCTCGCCAAGCAAATGCCCCCAGTCCCCGCCATCCAACTTCTCCCACAGGCACTTGTCCGCAAACTGCGGCTGACGTCCAAGCAAATAAGCCCAGGATGCACCGTCCAATTTCTCCCACGGGCATCTATCTTCGAATTGAGGTTGCTCGGCAAGCAAATCCCCCCAGTCCCTGCCATCCAACTTCTCCCACGGGCACTTGTCAGCGAACTGGGGCTGACACCCAAGCAATCTCGCCAAATCCCAGCCATCCAACTTTACCAAATCTTCAATTGGATATCTGGCCAATAGCTGATGTTGACTATCAAGTAACACTTCCAAATCATCATCGTCCAATTCTTCAAAATGGCATTTGGCAGCAAACTGAGGTTGAGCGGTACACCTACTAAAATCATCTTCATCACCATCGAGTAACATCACCCAATCGTTAACATTTAATTTCTCCCACAAACACTTGTCTGCAAACTGAGGCTGACGACCAAGCAAATATGCCCAGTCATAACCATCCAACTTCTCCCATGCGCATCTGTCGGCTAATTGGGGCTGGGCCGAAAAGCCGACTTCATCACCTCCAAGTAAGCGGCACCAATCCCTTCCTGTAAACATTTCAAACTGGCATCTTTCGACTAATTGAGGTTGACGCTCTAGTAATTCAGCACAATTCTCACCATTTAGTTTCGCCCACCGACACTGTTCAGAGAATTGAGGCGCCCTTCCAAGCAAATGGGTCCAGTTGTAACCGTCCAACTTCTCCCACGGGCATCTATCTGCGAACTGAGGTTGGAGACCAAGCAATTCTGCCCAAGCACTGCCATCTAGCTTCTCCCACGGACACCTATCGGCGAACTGTGGTTGCCGACCGAGCAACCGTCCCCAAATACTACATTGCTCTTCCGAATCTTCATAATGCCAACGTTCGAGGTCTTTCACCTTCTCCCAAGAACAGTTGCCTGCGAACTGAGGTTGTTCTGACAACAAATCAGCCCAAGCGTAACCGTCGAACTTCTCCCATGGGCATCTATCGGCGAATTGAGGTTGGCTAGCAAGCAATTTAGCCCACTCGCGGCCGTCCAGTTTCTCCCACGGGCATCTATCGGCGAACTGTGGTTGCGCGCCAGAACCCTTGTGGTCACCACATAATAATCTTAACCAATCACAAGCATCCAGTTTTTCCCACGGGCATCTATCTGCGAATTGTGGTTGGTAACCTAGCAATTTAACCCAATTGCAGCCGTTTAGTTTCCCCCACGGGCATCTATCGGCGAACTGTGGTCGGCGACCAAGTAAAGCAGCCCAATCCCAGCCATCCAACTTCTCCCACGGACACTTGTCGGCGAACTGAGACCCAAGCTCGATTAACCAAGCCCAATCGCGACCAGTCAACATATCCCATGGGCAGTCTTCAGCAAAACTTGCATTTTTGTAAAGGAAAACCACAAGCATACCTGGACGAGCGGTAAACATTGTGAGCGGGGTATGTTTGATTAACTGATACCTTTCGGCAAGATACAGCCAATCTTCTGGACTCATACCATCATATGCCCCCAAAGACTTACCTATCGTCCCTTCCAACCCAGGCTCTGACTGTGCCGACTGCAAGATGGCCGCGCGGTCGAGACGGTGGATTCGGACAGGATCAACGGATTGGAAAATATTATACCTTTTTGCCAAATCAACCACCTCGTCAAACACCTCGTCTTTGCTCCCCAAATCTTCAAGCCCAGGGAAAACAAGCTCTTCCCAGAGATGGCGTAGGATATGCTTGGCGAATCCATCTGGAGAGAAGAAAGAGGCGATCTTGATCAGTTTGATACACGCTTCGCCAAGCCCCCACTCGGCAAGACTGTTCTGAACAAGCTCCCAAAGGCAGGCGGGCAAGTACTTGTCATCAACCGTTGCCGTTCGATTGATCGTCAACAACGAATCCTTCTCCAGTGCCTTAGCCAAAGACGCATAACTGCGACATACGATCCGGGACTTCTTGTTGTCCCCACTCAGGATTGCCGGTACACGCCGCACATAAAGCGCACGGTACCCGAGCAATTCCGCGATACGTTTCGCGGCAGCTAGTTCCTTTTCTCCCTCGGCGGGCTTGTCCTTTAGAAGCAATTCAAGTGCTGACTCCGGCGAGAGATCGGCAAGCGGAAACAATACCGCCCAATCTGTCGACCTAAGCATAACATCACAGGCGCGCGCCGTCGCAACAACGTTTACACGAACACGCTCAGAAAAACCCGCCGGGAATGCTTCCGTGAATCCGCCATCACGTTCCAGAAGCGAGGTGAATTCTTCTACATTGTCCAGAACAAGAAGTATAGGGCCAGACATTCTAGCCTTCTTCAGCAAAGCGTCACGAACCTTTGCGCCCGTTAGAGGTTCCCGTTCTTGCTCCTCTTCGTTTTTGGCTTTGAGGCCAAGATAATCATCGACCTTGACACCATTGTTCGACACTCCTTTAAGTATTCCAAGAAATGCTTCATCCCATGTTTTGACATGTTCCATATCAACCTGTAATACGCCACCGGGATATTGGACACGAAATTGAGAGGCATACTGTCGCACAAGTTCGGATTTCCCTGTGCCCCCAGCACCTGTAATTATTGGCAGACGCCCCACAGGAAACCTGTCAGGAACCGGCTCCAGCAACTCATGCAACTTGCGCAATTCGTCCTCTCGCCCCACAAACGCAGAAGCAGTTGGCGCGGTTACCGTTGAATACAGCTCCTTCGTGTCCTTCTTGTCAATCATCCCGCCGACATAACGCAAAAGAAATTCGTCAAAAACTGCCCGAATGCCGTTTGCGTCCCCAAAGTGACAACTGAAATGTTCGAACCGAGACTCTAATTCGCTACGAAAACGCTTGAAAGCCTCGTCCAACACTTCCTCGGCAAAATCGTCGAGATTGCGAAAGAACACATAGACGCACTTCGGATTTTGCTTGCCGTCTTTCATTCGAGCGTGGATGCGTTCAACATCCTCTCGACCCAAGACGCGGTAATTCGTGCCATAAAGCACCAGTCCCATTTCGCTCGATTCAACAACTTTCTCGGCATTGGCGGAATCATAAAACTTGAGCTGCACACGGACATTGAGGTGCCCCTGTTCCAGAAGATCGTTGACATTAAGAACCGTATCCGCAAATGCGTTTCGGTCTTCAGCCAATTCACTGTCTGCCGCAAGGAACGCTGCAATCTTGTGGACATGCTTGTCCGAAGGGGCGTCAAGAAGCCTCTCGCATTTCGCCACATAATCGACAAGCGACAGGAACGCCTCCTGCAACTCGTCCATGTTGGAATAAACGCCGTAGCCATCCGACGACAAGGATTCGCGCAACCTCGCCGCCCCAGAATCTTGCGCACCAGCAGCAGAGAAGAGTATCCGATGCGCCTTTAGACGCGACCATCCGCCTTGCTCGGCAGCGATCGCCTTGGCCATCTCCTCGCGCGTGTATGTGCCGACAATGTTCTTAAAGAGGACAAATGCAGCATCACAGTTGTACATTTCCTCAAGATATCGGTCTTCCGTGCGTTCCGCCGTCATTTTGGGGTCGACATACTCCCATTTTGCCAACCGCACGCGAAACCCGCGTTTGGCAAACTCCTCCTCATTGGCAAGCACGAGATACGCAAGATAGTTGCGCTCCCGCTCCAACTCCCTCGACGACGCGACAAATATGCGGAGGTCTTTCATTCTTTCCTCATGTGATATGATTTAGGTAAAATTGCGAGACATCGTATTTCATCATTTCTCCTTATTTGTTAATAGCTTGTGTGTGATCAGCAAAGAAACTTTCCTGCAAAAGCGCCCAGTAGCGTCAGCAAGATATTACCAACAACGCACGGAATGGTGTAGGCGGCTGTAAACGAGGACGAGCCCGTCTCCTCTTCCAATGCATGTCCCACACCCACGAAGTCCACCAAGAAGCGCCACCGAAGACATGCGAAAAACATACAGTCCAACAACAAAAGTGCCGACAAGCGGCACAATTGCCACGAACAATGCCCAAAACATGACATTTAAAGTCTCCATCCCAAACACATCACTTAAAGCAAGTGGCGTCTTCAACGCCATCGCACAAATGAAAACATTAAGTCCAACTGTCCTAATGAACGAAAGCGCAGACGATGGGACATGCGCAATGTCTGGACGCCGATGATTCATCCATCCCAACAGAAGCCCGAGTACAAGCGCACAACAACCTGTTCCCATGGTAACTTTTACAGTCCCATTGCTGATGGCAATGCAGAAAACGGGGATAGCCCCAACAACGATGGCGACGGCAATGGCTAAAGTCACCGAGAAGAAATCCGACTGCGCTCCGGCATCTCGCAAATAGCCGTTACGCTCCGTGAACTCCGCAACCGGGCGAGCTAGACCGGCGACACGAAGAACATCGCCCACACGGAGTTCATTGAACCGACATTCGGGCAGAATGCGTCCGTTGCGGACAATCGCCCGCAAAAGTACGCCCTTGCCCGTCAGCTCTTTAAACACTTCCGTACCCGCGCGAGCCAGGACAATGTCAGCGAGAACAAATTCAGAAGAGAGATATCTTTCGTCTGCGACTTCCTCCAGCCAAGCAGGAGATAATTCTTTCACAACACGCATGTCGCCCACCACAACCACCACGTCGGCGACATCGAGCGGAGTGTCCTGTGTGATGTCTTTCATCGGCACTTCGCCCCCCGAATATACCGCGACAACCTCAAAATGCCGCGGTACCGCAGCTTCGAGCGCACCCATAGTAAGCATGGGCGACGACTTTTCTACGACACGGTATGCTCGCATCTGGACAAATCGCGATGGAATATGAAATCCTTGTGGCGACGATCGGATATCCGCGCCGTCCAGATATCTTCTGACCATCTCAACTAGAGGCAGGCGCATCAGAAATGGGGCGACGTTTTGAACAAAAAACATCATGCCCAGAAGCCCTATCGGATAGGAAATGACATAGGTTACGGATGCGGAAGCGTCACTATTCGCCCCTTGTTCCAAGATCGTCGTCTGCGTTAGCGCCCCAGCAAGAAGCCCCACGAGCTTCCCACTGGGAACAATGTGACACAATGGACCTTTTAAAACCAAGACCACGACAAATGCAATTCCAGCGTACAAGAACGCAAGAACCGTCTGTCTAATGACTAACGACACTTTCTCACCATACAAGGTGTCCACGAAGCGTGGGCCGGCCGAGAAACCGAGTGCAAACGCAAAGAATGCGAAGCCAAGTGACTTTATCTCGTCCAATGAATTGACGGCGATGTCAAGACGGCGCAGCACCATGTTCGCCGCGATTGCAACAAGCAACGTCGCCAATGTGGAATTCAATATGCGCAACTTGACTCGCCCAATCAGGAATCCCAGAGCGAGACAGAACATCAGCACTACCAGCGGTTTCGTAAATATGATTGTCATTGATTCTTCTCCCATCTTCTATTCATAAACCTTCTATACAAGAAATTGTTGAAATACATTCTCATCTTGTATGAGATCTTCGTATCGGAAAGACACTTGGACCTTATTCAGGTAAAAGCCGATATCGGGATAACTGCCAAGCTGGTTTAACTGGAAACCATTAGCGAGAATAATCTTTAAGCGAGCCGAACTATTATTGATGGCCGCATCAATCTCTCTTGAAACCCATTTCGATCTTGCCGAATTCTCGGTCAATATCAAGACAAAATACTTGGTATGCCTAAGCGTCATGGGAATGACCATAGAATAATCCCGCCCTTGAGGGATACCATCAGGTGCAATCCAGACTCTTTTGCTTTGCTCCTGGAGTTTCCTTCTGATTAATTCCGCTTTCATCTTATCTTTTGTCGAATAACTTATAAAGTAGAAATCTTCCGACAACCTCCAATGGACATGTCGTTCAATATCAAAAATAATTCTGCCAATTATTTCTTCCTCTGTTGGGCAAGGGACCTCTTTAATCGCTTCTCTATACAAGCTCTCCAACAATCCACGTACAACAACTTGATTTACGATAAAGTCTCTATTCTCACGGATGTCTTCAAGAAGGTCTTTCGCTCGTTCTACTAACGTTTTCTTCCTAAAGAAGCGATACAAAGGATTATCACATTGGGCTATTAAATTATTAGATCTGGTTAGCAAATCATTTACACTTTCAGGGATGTGCTCGGAAGCATCCAACAGACTTTGCAATTCCCTTGCGCATTTCTTGAATTTCCCAATTACAACCTCGTTTTTTTCGCCACAAATCTTCGGCACATCCAATTTGCCGTTAAGCCGATCAATCGTATCAATAACTCGTAACAAAAATTCATCAACTGATATTCGCGTTTCTTTGTTAGCTATATTCTCCAAATGAAAAACGCTACTCGCCTGATATTTTAATTCGTCATTGAGAAACGGAATCATAACAAGATCACATCCGCCCAAGTAGTTATAATGCCCCTTAGTGTTCTTCATCAAATCCGCTACGAAATTTGCAAACGCTTCTTCAGAGAACCTGATTCTCCCTAAACGCTTACATCTGATCTCCGTCAGCTTGGAATCACCATGAAAGTTCTCCATATCAGAATTCTGGCGTGATTCAACAAGCGAACAACACTCCGACTCGAAAACTTTAATTGCGTCAATTTCCTCACCGGACAACTTTTTCTCGTTCGCCATTTTGCGCAATTGCAAGATTGCCTTTTCCAACACGTCTTTTTGTGCGGTCATCCTGTTTGGAATTATCGGCATATCCGCAACGTTCCCATATCCCGGAAAGTAAAAATCAATATCTTTCGAAAGCACATCTATGGTGGCAAAGTTGTCTAGAATATATTTAACCGCCCTACTTTGCGAATGGTAATTGGCTATTAGCACAAGCACCCACTTGTACTTAATAGACGACAGGGCATGAATCACCTTGTTAGCGAACTCTTCGAAACTATCCGTGGATCTTATAAGACACGCACACCTAAAGACACCAAGACATTGCGCAATCATACTTGCCACAGAATCAACAATTTGTCCAAACATTCTCCGTTCCCCTATCTTGTGCCAATGGTATTGTGCTGCGTTATCTTGGATCCACCATCGACATCCAAGCAAACCCTGAAACCAAAACGGTCGCTAGAGAACCCAGGAGGCATCGCATTACGTGCCGCAGAGCGACAGCTATTGGAACGACTGTGCCAACTACCGCCGCGAAGTACGCTCAACTCCCCCTTGTCTGCACCCTTAGGATCTGTTACATCAGCCTGAGGATATTCTGAAAACTTATCATTGCACCACTCCCAAACATTCCCATGCATATCATATAGGCCCCAAGCATTTGCGGCCTTGCAACCTACCGGATGCGCCATTCCTCCACTATTGTCTCCATACCAACCCATGTCGTCCAGACTGCCAATTCCGCCAAAAGCCTCAGTTGCACCGGCTCTGCAAGCGTACTCCCACTCTGCTTCAGTCGGCAAACGCATCCCGAATTTCATTCTGGAGTTGACTTTCTTTACAAACTCTTGGCTCCTATTCCAGGACACATTTTCCACGGGCAAATCGTCGCCCTTGAATCGCGATGGGCAATCCTTCATCACGCTTTTCCACTGCATCTGCGTCACGGGGGTTTCAGACATCCAAAACGCTTTAGTAAGCGTGACCTTATGCTGCGACTCTCCTTCATCACGCCCGACCTCGTCCAATGGGCTCCCCATCGTAAAGCCACCTGCCACGCACAACCGAAATCTCATGATCGCGCCGCCAGGCAGTACAATCTGTCGCGAGTCAGAACCGGCATTGCACGACGCGACCTTGCTCTTGAGCGCTGTCAGCATTCTTTCAAGTTCTTTCTCTCGATTCTCTCCGTAATACGACACAAAATCTAGGCCAGAAACATCAAGGAGAATGTCGTCCGAATAAACCGAACCGTCCAATCGGACCGGTATGATCAACTTCTTCAATTCGACCGCAACGTTAATCTCCTTAAGCGTCCATTGCGATTGATTTGAATCCTTGGACGAGAAAAATAACAATGACTTTGAATTTTTGATCGCAGCGACAATCTTCCGTTTGAACGCATCGCCACTCTCGATACCGTCAACGTCCATCCAGCAACGATATCCCTCCGCCTTCAACCGATCAACCACCGATTGAACAACCTCGCCGTCCTTGCGCGAGTAGCTTATAAATATATCATAATTCATGCGACATGCCTCCTATTAGCTTACACACACGCTATCCACCCTCGCGTGTCTATCCGCGCCCCTGCTCCACAAGTTCGCGCTTATGGTCAGGCACACGGCTATATAGCGTCGTGTCGTCATTCGCCGCCGACCTCCCGTGCTGCACTAGGATTATACGCTTAGGTGTCATATTGTTGCCTTCCCAGCAGAAAATCAAGAGTGTTACACCAACTTCTTCAAATCAACATATCTATCATTATGAAAGTTCGCTTTTTCTGACTCTCCTCCCACGCGGAACACTTGCGCCAAATGATTATGAATTTCCGCAATCAATTGTTTTTCCTCCTCTCTCTCTTTTAAAATCTCAAGTGCCCGCTCCAGCATTTCAATAGCTTCGCCATTCTTGTTATCGCAGGATAAGCATACACCAAGGTTTTTGTATGCATCGGCGAGAGCATGTGACGAAACTTCTTCCCCTTGTTTTTCCATTAGGGCAAGCTGCTTACGATAGTATTCCGCTGCTTTAACATACTCACCATTCCACATATATTGTTGTGCTAAGTACAAGTATATAGTTCGCAGTAAATAAGCATTCTCATCAGCTGATAATAGCCTCGCTTTTTCTTCCATTTCATCGACAACCTCTTCAAGCACCTGAGTATCTTGTATTCTTAAACCAATATTCTCCGCTTTAATGCTCAAATTGAAAAAAATCCTTTCAACTGGATCATACAAAGTGATAATCTTAATATTTCCTGGAATATTGAATTCTTTTTCAAATCTTTCAGCCATATCCGCATCGTATTTATTATATAACCAATCATTCCATCCAATTATCCAACATCCAGGTTTTATTCCCATGGTCTTTGCTGGTGAAATGAGTGCATCATTACCAGTTTGTGCTTTACCTTTTGGTACTTCGTCAAAAACTTCTGAAATCATTATTATCGGGAAAGTTTTTTCTTGGTTAGGCCTAATCTTGAACAGTTTCTTGAAAAAGTGATACAAGCAATAGATTGGAAATCCCACGATAATAACAAGAGGAACTACACACTTCCACATTTTAGTCCAGTCTCTATACAAGTTTTTCCCGGACGCAGCATTAACTTCAAAAAATGGAGAATCGTGATCCAATGGTGCAATAAATTCGTGCGCATGAAAGGTCCGTAATCTCCCTTTAATATTTATTTCATAATCCACATCTACTTTTTGATCGTTTTCATCATAAAAGCATATTACGTCATAATCTTCAAATGGAAAATGGAAAAGAGTCCATAACGAATCATATCGTTTACAAGTTATTTTGGCAAATCCATCTGAAACATTAATCAGATGGTCATTTTCGTCTTTAAAAGAACGACTTGTTGCAATGGTTTTCTCAGAGACTATCTCTTCACGCTTATGAAAGCCACGCCCATTGTTAATTACTGGGGTATCATCAGCACGTAAAAAATAAACTGTTCTTTTACTTTCAGTAGAACTAATTTGTTCTTCCTCAAAAATCTGTTTTGAATATCCGTCCTTGCAATTGCATGGATTATTTTGGCAATCGAAAAAGAAAACCTTCCTGTTTAATTCGTCACCGTCTGAAGGTTGAGATGCTATAATCTTATGATAGCCAGATTCACATAAGACAGGAGTATAATCTTCTTCAAAATATGATTCACACACACATTCATCGCCATTGAACTTCATGTTCTTTCTAGCAATAATTGCATAAGGGTGCTTATTTTTAGAACAATTTCCATTCTCATCAAGTAATAACGTACGACTCTCTTCTTTGACATTATCTGACTCTATCCTAATCCCATAATCACCGTCTTCATCAGCAATAGGTTTATCAGATTCTACATCAAAAAACCGCTGTTCTATCACATCTCCTGAAATATTATATTTGAATTTGACCTTAACAGAGCGTCCTGGAATAAAACTGTTATTCTCTCCAAAAATAACTTCCTTTGCCTGCAATTTATGATTAATTATCAATTCCTGTTTCTCTTCTAAATAGTTTCCTTCAGCATCTATATAAGTTCTGTCTCGAACAATACATTGTGCATCAGATTTGTATTCATAAAAAGTACTATTATACTTGTCTTCATTCGGTTTGAAAAAATGCCGTTGGGCTATTCTTCCATGCTCATCATATTCAAAATTAACTCTGTGAATGCCATTTATATCCTCCACGGCACTGCCATTAACACCAAAGTGAGATTGACTTTTTAATAATCCATTTTCATAATACTCATATTTGGTATGATGAACTCCTGTTGGACTTATGCTACATATATCCTCGCCAGCATAATATTTTATATCCGTCATACGCCCTATATTATCATAAGTGTATAATAATTTTAGGATCAGTTCCTCATCGGTATCTCTTAATATGTACCCTAATATTCTATCACATTTATCATATCCAACAATCTCCAGTATACTATAGCGTAAATCGCCATCTATCCTATTTACAGGCTTTCCCCCATCATAATGTCGAAGCTGAAACAATTTGCCATTTTTATAGTGGAAAGTCACTATGCTATATTTATATTGGCTTAAACATGTTTTTTTATCTTTACCGACATATTCCATCTTGATTTTGTCGCCAGTTTCCTTATCATAGAAATACTTAACACCCACATGCCCATACGCATCATCTGTTATTTCACCTTTTTCATCAACGAAATATTGTAAAACAACCCTAACCCTGTCTCTATCGTCATATTCTGATTTCATTCCGCAAATCTGATTGTAGATTTTGCATGAATTTTCACCATCTATGTCTAGATATCGACGATATTGCTCATTTCCGTCTCTATCATATGTAAATTCTATCCCATAGTTTCCATCAAAATGTTTACACGGATTATTTTTCTCATCCTTAAAGAGTATTTTACGAGGGAAGCCATAATCATCGTACTCTACGATTTCATAACGTGAAACACCAGAAACGTTAACACCATCTTCTGAATGGATGTAAATACGTGCTTTTTCATTACCTTCAGAATCATAATCAATATTGATACCATAGAATCCTTCAGCAGAACAAATTGGCAAATTGCAAGCTATGGAACCATGAAAGACAACACCATTTATTAATCGTTGTGAGTTCAATAATTGAGTGTTTATTTCTAATGCCTTATATCCATCTTTTGTAGGGCTTTCTTCGCCAAAATGCATGAAAAGTCTGTCATTCCCTACTATTTGGTTTAGGAGGTCTGCAATAAAAACATTATCACTCCCATCATATTCTCTTGGATGGATAGTACTAATATTTTTCTTTAGTTGATTCTTTGAATTACCAGATATGATGGTTCGACTATTATCCTCAGAAAAATCAAAGCCACAATTATCCATAAGTTGACGGCCTGCTAAAGTCAGGATATTATGCTTAGCTTTGTATTTCTTTAGATTAGCCGAACGTCTCTCTTCTTCAATCTTTTTTTTCCGAACGGTTCGCACGACGATGTCGTGGCTGTATTCGATAAACTCGTCGCCATCACGCCGAAAGACTTGCAGGAGCCGCTCCCCGACAAGTTTCCTCAATTCCTCGCGTTTGACACCCGCCTTCTCCGCCTCCTCTATCGCCCAAGGCGCCCTGAAACCTGATGGAGAAAGAAGATGGCTTTCAAGCAACTCGACCGTGCGCTTCGCCACTCCTGACATGGCATCGCGGTAGAATCCAGAGAGTATGTCATTCTCGCCGACCTCCACCGACTCTTTGTCGATCTTTTGCGCACCGACTTGCTGTCGTTTCATGTCGAGCCGCGAACAAAACACCGAAAGAAGCGCCGGTTCTATGAGCGAGGATTTGCCCTGCAAGACGTCGAGAATCGCCTCTGCTACGACATCGTCCACAATCTCTTTGCCGGGTTTTGTGATCGCTTCTTTCGCCTGTTCGCGCTCGAACGGGCCGATGCAAATGCGGTTTTGGCGAAAAGCCCCGTAAGGAGCGGTCGCTTCCTCGAACCGGGGGAAGAAGTCCTCGCGGATGCTGCAAACTATGCGGTAGCCGCGTTTTTCGGCATTCAAGCCGTATGGCAATTCCGTTTCCGCGTCTTCCACCATCGTAGGAATCGTATTCTCGCCAAGATTTGCAAGTTCAGTGAAGAATTTCTTCTTGTCGTTGCCCTCGGCGGTAAACACCTCCTCAAACTGGTCGATGACTATAACAGGCTCAAGCGCTCTTCCGAACGCATTCTTGAACGAATGGCGGTGGAACCATTCCCAAAGAGTTTCTTCCCGTCCTTTTGCGAACGCGGCACAAGTTTCTTCGATCTCGACGAAGTAGTCCTTCGCCGATCGCTCGACGGCGTCAACAATCTGCCGTGTCGTCGAGGTCTTGCCAGCGTGGTTGAGCCTTATCCAGACAGGCAGAAATCCATTCTTGCGCAGCCTTGGGAACACACCTGCCATCAACAACGACGACTTCCCGGCTCCCGATTTCCCATATACCGTGCAAACATCTTCGTATTCTATCGCATCCACGAGCCGTTCGATATCCGCATCCCTCCCGAAGAAGAGCGCACTATCTGCTTCCGTATACGACTTCAATCCCGGCCATACGGAGCCGTAAATGTGTTTGTCATTCATTGCTGCCTCCTTTCGCGGCCAAGACCGTCTTGATTATCTGGTTTGTATCGACATCGCTTAAAAAGCCGTCTTTTGCCCGGATCCACTGCAAGTCCTTCAGGTCCGGGTCGATGTAATTGTCTACTTTTGCATCCACATCATCAATTGCGACCGGGATTATAAAAGGGAGGCTTCGCGGTCTGAACTTTGCTTCTTTTATCGCCTCCGACCATTCCACGCGAAAATATCTTCGCTCCTTGTCCCAAGCAGTCGTCCCCGAAAGAACCGGGATGAACAAGCGTGAACGTTGGATGCCTGCGGCAATAAGTTTGTTGTAATCGGCACCGGGTTCTTTCACTAGCCGCTGCGTATCGAGCCAAACGGAAGCGCCGCACCCCTCCAGTTTTTGTTTGATTGCGATTGCCGCCGCACGATCCTCATTGGCATAACTGATAAATATTTGCGCATCTGGGGGCACCGGGACTTCTTCTCCGCTCTTTTCGGGAATTGCTCCTTCCTCCAAAAGCCCAGCCTCGGTCATCTTTTCGACAAGCGTATCCACGAACAGCGTCGCATCCCCTTCGCAATATATGCACCCCTTGCAACGCGAAAGAAACTTGTCCAATTGAAGATCGTTCCTCGAATTTTTGTCCGCCACGACGACATTCGGCTGCTTGCTTAATAAATCTTCACCCTTTATTCCGAACAAGGAGAACCTCGCCAGCCAATTCTCGAAACTGCATCCAAGTACGAGCAATGATTTGTCTTGAAGATAAATCTGAAGTTTTTTCGGGCTGCGGAGCGAATCCATCCATCTGCATACGTAGTCCAGCCGCTCGTCTTCCATTAGTGCGAAATGCCCTGCTTTGTCCGCTAGACCGAATAAATGATACACCGTGCGGATGGAATCGGGGAAGGATTGGGAAGGCAGATCCAGTTTATCCGTGCTATTTTTGCTGAAAAAGAACGTGGCAGGAGCATCCCCGGCCTTGGCTAGAGCGTTTTCCATGCATTGGTCGCATGTGGTTGCGAGAAACAGTCTGAAGCCTTTTATCGTGGCGAGTTTTTCGAGGACGCCTTGCGAGGAAAGGGGTAGTTCCTCCTTGAGAATCTTCTTCACTGCACTATGCACGCGCACCGTGTCCCATTCGTTCTGCAAGCGAATGAAAAAGTCGCCGGGCTGTTCATCCTGCCGGAATTCAACTCCGTACTTTCGTGAAATCGCCATCATTGCCGCGTCAAGAAACGGGACGCATTTCCCGCCAACTTCCGCCGTCATCAGTTCATGTCCTATCACGGGCACGACTTTGCCTTGCGCAATGTTCTCGATCAACCCGTCCCAATGCAATTCGTCAAACTTGGACTGTCTTGTCATACCGCCATGCCTCCCTTCGGGTGTTTCTGTGGCTATTTTATCATTGCTACTCAACGTCATAAGTTCCACATTTGATTTTACTTTTAACGAATTGCGTGTGAATCTCATACCCCATCTTGCAGATGAGTTTCAGGGTTGAGATCGCTGTGTCGCGGTCGTATGCCTTTTCAGATTCGGGCAGTTCTCCGTACGGCACGAGGCAGGGATGCCGCTTCTTTGCATCGTCTCTGACGGGGCCGTATGTCCAGCCTGTGTCCATGCGCCCTTTCGCCCACGTGTCATGCACGTTCTCCGCCAACGCCTCGATGAGCGGCGTCAGAGATTCGGGCAACACAACATAGGATGTGTCAATCGGATGTGGGCAATATGTCGCACCATTAGGTTTCGTCATTGCTTGTCTCCTGTTCTCAGCGTCACGGTAAAACCGGCATCAAATATAGCCTCTACACCATAAACCAGATCGTCGTCTTTCTTTTTCGAATTGACATTCTTCTGTCCGTTCTTCTTGTTGACGATATTAAACTTTCCATCAATCTCGTCAAGCTTGGCGAAATCAACAAGCGCAGCATGTTTCTTGACAAGTTTCTTTATGCTGCTCGGTTCAACCTGCTTTTTCGTCGCAAGTTTCTCCAGTTCTTCTTGTGTCGGCTTCCATGTTGTCCAGCCACGCACGAAATGAAAGGCCATCCAGCGCATGTGTTCGGACTCTGAAAGCATTTGCAAGCGAGAGCCGTTCAACATGGTCGCCTTGACCTGTGTTATCATTTCTTGCGTAGCAGGCGTTGCCGCGCCTGTTTCGCCGTTGTCAATTCGATACCCCATCAACCTAAGCAGATTGCGCTGATGAAGGAGCGATGCCCTCGAAGACTCGCGGTCAAACGTGCTAGTGCTTCGCCAGCGGTTGCGGCCATAAGACATCCCACCATGCGTCTTGTACCATACAATCGGATTGGATTCTCCACCTTCCTCATAACGCGCACTCCAGACGCCATTTACAAATATCGCCCCATCGTTCCATCTGTCGACAAGCAATGTTTTCTCTGAATAGGTGTCCATCAAGTTCCCGAACATCTGGTACATGTACGACTTGTCGATTCGTGTCAATTTCACCGCGTCTGCCAACATTTTGTTTCGTGTCCGTACAAATATTGTTTCGCGCAACTCATTGCGATCTACACCACGATGCGTACAGTAGTAATTGGCAGCATCATTTGCAAGTTCCAAGTTGACAACGTCATCTTGCGTGCAAATGACAATGCGATTATAGACGGCCTGTCGATCCAACCATTGCCAGAAAATCGCCTGTCTCGCATCCATGCGTGTAAAATGAATGCGGTATCTTGAACATGCATCGCGGCAGTTCTCCTTGAACCAGCCAAACGATGCCGAATTGCTATCGATGACATCCACGGTAATTGACACTGGATCGTTAGGAACTGATTTAGACTTGCCGGCGTCGCTTTTCTTGAGAAACTGGGCATCGCAAACCATGTCGCACATAAGTCTTTCACCCTGTACACCAAATCCAATCACCAAAAGTCTGAACTCTCCTGAAACAGTGGAGTCAACCGTATCTATCTGTATGCCTGGGCAATCAAGCATCGGATGATCTATCAAGAATTTGCGCGATACGATTGCTTCCTCACGGACAATCTCAACAGCAATTCCGACATCGCTTTTAGCCAATCTGCCGTTCCATTCATCAGCCCATTTATACATGAAGTCGTCATCCGCTTCCGCCCACGCGCGCACATATACCGTTATTTGCGAATTGCCCGAACATCCTTTGGGTACCCGCGAGCACCTTAGAATAGCAATGTCTTTTTCAAGCCGTCGCAACAATATTTCAGCCTGCGACAGATTTTTATACCCATTCGATCCAAGGAAAAAGTGGCGGGACGCCGCGACAAGAGTCCCAGGTTCTTCTACACTACCGATAATCCAAGTAAAACCCTTTCGGACCAAAGACTGCACAACGCTATCATCGTCTTTCAGCCGCAGCCACGAATGCGAGGATTCCGGCAAGACAAATACGATGGACTTTTTCGTGATAACCGCGGACTTAGCCGCCATGGCATTTTCGCACATCATGCGCGACTCTTCACAGACATCCCAAAAGACATTTATTGCGTTTGGACGAAATGTTCGGCTAAAGCGAATACACAAATGAGGCCAAGGAATGCATTTCCCCCAGACGATAATTCTATTTATAAGTTCAACCCCAAATACAGCCGCAAAAATGGAAACCATATACAGGATGGCCAAGAAATGAAACCCCCAATAAAACAACTCGTACCAAAGCAACCTTTTACATGGTTTTGAAATAGTACCGTCATCATATCCACCGCGCGATGGGAAAAATGACGAAAGCGATTTATTCACCAATGACAAACTCTGAATCGCAACACCACATGCTTTAGACATCGTCGTATTCGTGTCACATCCTGCCGTCGCTCCCGTATTTGCAACACAAGGGCAACAAGAAAAGTCTGATGATTTTCCAGGAATTGAGTACAAGACAAATCCACAAAGCAACAATAAGCCACCGAGACCTATGAACAACTTACGAGACGAAATTGCAAGCTTGTAAAAAGCATAGGTTAGCAAGACGCCAACTAAACCTATAACAACACCCAATGCCGTACTCATAAAACTATCCATAGCAACTCCTTTCCTTACACCTTCGCACCGCAATTGGCGCAGAAGTTGCCTGTGATGGGTTTGCCGCATTCGGAACAGAAGCGGGCAGGAGAATCGGCTTCGCACGACGTCGCGCCAACCGCCTCCGGCTTGTTCTCCACAACCTTGGCAAGGATTTTCATGACGCGGGTGTCAAGACGGCTTTGCTGCACAAGTCCCCATATCTGCGTGATGAGAACAGGCCAGAACCAAAGGAGCATGATGACAGTCGGAACAATCTGCTGCCCCCAGATGCCTACGCTGGTCTTGGCAAAAACGTTCCCGTCTTCGGCACGAAGTTCCACCTTGAGCGCCGTCTTCATGCCAATGACCGACTTGAAGAGTCCGCCTTTCGTGACAGATACTATTACGTCACCACCCAGCAACATATCGTTCCGCGTATCGTACCCATCCTTGCGAAGCTCAATCTCAAGCGTTCGCGCCATATCGGGGATGCGATTCGGTGAAACCCTGAATACCTTTGTCGATGTGAATGCCATATTACCGCCCTCCAATCTGATTGTACCGAAGGATTACCTGCAACACCGAAAGTTCCGCCATGAATGACGTTACACGCTCGAAGTCTTCCGGCGAGAGTGTCCTTTCCAACTCGGCAAGCAGCGACTCAACCCGCTTTGCCTGTTCCTCGACTTCGCGATCCTCGACAAGGCCGTCTTCCATTATTTTCTGGAATGACGCCGACTTCTGGACGAGTTCATCCAACTTTTCTATCATGCCCATCACTTGTTTCCTTTCAGTTTGTTGCCACAGAACTTGCAAAACTTCGCCTTGGCGGGAACCCGCCTACCACATTTCGGACAAAATGGATTCAAGGCAGCTTTTGCCATGTCATCCCTCAGCTTCACGAACTGTGGACCTGCCGCCCAAGACAAAATCTCACGGATACGCACTGCAGCAAATGGATGGTCGGCATTCATCACCGCCATGTTCTGCAATAGCTTGTTCCATTTGCTGTTCGCTAAAAGCGAGTCATACGCCTTCGCCTGTTCAGCGTACTCCTGAAGGTTTATGTCTTTCGTCAAATCCGCAGGCCCTCCGCAGATTCGCAAAAGTGCCCGTGAAGGAGTATCAGCCGCCCCCATGTAGACCACACTCGCCCTGTCCGCCGAAAGCTCGCTCCTCCGCTGCCAGTACTTTATCGCAAGCAATATCGGCACGAGAACAACTTTCCCAAAGCCAAGGCTTTCGCCGAAACTCACAAGCAGCATGGCAATCGTATTGTAAAACACATGCCGACACACTATATGTCCGCACTCATGCGCAATGATGGACTGCAGTTCATTCCTGTCTTTGATGTGATCCAGCAAGCCGCTTGTCAACACTATGAACTTCCGCTTGTCGCCAATCGTCCAGGCGTTTGGAACGGGATCCATCGTGAGATAGAACTCAGGAAGATCAATGCCGAACTTACCGCAAATTGGCGGCAGAAGATCATATATCTCAGGCAACTGAGTCGGTGACAGACGGACATTCTGCGCCATGTACAGCCCATGTATCAAATCCTCAGTGAAGTGCTCTAGGATAAATTTGGCAACCGAGTCAAAGCCCGGCACACATTCGAGGTTGCGCATTGCCGCCTCATCTTCCAGATGGATGAATTCTCTATAGTTCATTTTCGATTCGTTCTCCTTGCTCTACGGTATGACAAAAATCAAGGACATGAAAAGATATGTCGGCGGATTTCTCCCCGCCTTAAGTTAGTGACTGTCTATGGGCTTGTTCCTTTCATTTCAGTTCACGGTTTGAAGTTGCTGCCTCATGCCATTTCAGGCTCTGGCTCGCGCGGAGGCAGCCGGACGAACTTTACTCCTTGATGCCGCAATTCCTCCTGGTAATCCATCATTCCCTTGAAGTAGTCTTCAAGAGTCGGATATTCAGACGCTATCTCGCGCTTGATTCGCCAGATCTCCTCGAGACCTTCGTCGTATCGCATTTCGGTTGTCATGCCCAACCTCCTTCCTGCAACATCTGTGGAGTGCAGATTTCGGGACACACATAGCCGTTCTCTTCGCATATCCGCTTTACAAGCGGAATCGTGTGCGCATTGGTTATGTGCTTGAAATTCCATGAAACGAGGTAGTCCATCCTGTTCAACGCCGCCGTGGCAATGTGAAGTGCATCGTCGGGATATTCCTTGGGAACGGCCTTGCCTTCCAAAAGCTTGACTGCAAGTTTCTGCGCTCTGTCGTCGGCCTGCAGCTCACGCATGTTCGCCAATGCCGCCATGCGACGGGCGGCGGCGTCTGCATCGCCTTTAAGCGATTCGCGCCTGACAAGAAACGATGAATACAGCTCATATTCAAGATCGGCACGCTCAAGCCATTCCCGCGACACAATCTGCCTCCCCGCCAAGATCAAGTCTTTTGACGGTAAAGCAGTGGCATCGCTGACGACCGTGGTCTCGACGTAAACCTTCTTTTTCTGTTTTATTTCTTCCGGCATTCTTGCTTTCTTACCTTTTCAGTTCACGGTTTGAAGTTGCCTCGTGCGGGATGCACGGCAGGGACACCAGATTCTCGTATTGACGCTCCAGTTCGGACTCCGGATTGTCCGTCGCGACAACAAACGGCGAACCGTATCGGATCACGTTCTCCCTTGGACGGATCAAATTCTGGAACGCCGCGCGGCCATCCTTCTCGCCTTCGATTGCAAAATCTATGTCGTGCGCCGCCCATTCCATCGCCCGCATCACGTTGTCGCGTCCGTACCTCGGAAAGAATCCAGCAATTCTCTCAATGGCTCGTTCGTCGCCCTGCGCGAGCTTGTAGCCGAAAAATCCCACGCCGTCGCATTTAACGATAACGCCAAAGCAAGCCGACTCCGGCGAGACGGGAGTCGGGCGGAGGCAGACCGTCACAACCGCGCAATTATACCGCTCCGGCATCGCAACCCTCCTTTAGGATGTTCCTGATGCTCGACAGCGGCAGAACGTCGTTCCAAATGTCAATCCACTCCTCTGGCATTCCACCCCAAGTCTCTTCAAGGAATGTCCCGTCCGCTAATTCCGCAGCCTTGCGCAGGAACGCCGCCCGCTCTTCTTCGGACATTGCATCCCGGTAGGCTCTAAGGATATGACCGGCATCAAACTCGTCAGCAGAGAATCCCGGATCGAACGCATTGTTGTGATCTATGATGTAAACATGCCCGTTTACAAGGAGGTTGCTGTTGAAGTCAGTCCGGTCGGTATTGTGGATTAGCTGGTCGAAAAGGAATACCTTGGCAAGCAAAGCCTTGTCGATGTGCCGGAGATCAAATTGGGGATTGACGACATCCTTGCATCCCTCGGCGTCAAGGGATGCGAACACGTATGGATTGAAGTCCGTCACGATTTCGGGGACGGGATTCGCCTGATAACCGCGCCATTGCCGAAACATGGCGACGTCAAGTCTGAGAATCGCAAAATCGGGGATGGGCAGACCGAGCCGTCTGGCCATGCAGGCGCAAATCCATTCGGAGATGACAGAACGAAAACCCGTATGGCATCCCTTGCACCACCGGATCCTGTCCTCTTCGTCCGTGCAGAGATACGGCCTTGACACGCCTTGCTCTGACACTTTCAATATGGATTTCACCTGGTTCATTTTCTTTTTCTTTCAGACCTCACCACGCTTCAAGGGCATAGTTAGCCTTACGGTGCATAAGTATATCAAAATACGGGCATCGATGTCAATGGCAAATTTCACATATTTTTGATGTCGAGGGCGGGATAAGAAAAAGAACTACATATACGCTTGCGTCAGATGTGCAGATTATGATATACTATGCGCCATCCGACAAACAAAGAGAGAATTGGGAATGCATATTTTCGACTACGACAAGGCGTTTGAGGCACTTCTTTCGCCGGAGATAACTTCGCTGATTGCATCCATCCACGAGTACAAGGGAAGACAGGACTATCTGCTGGCGGCAAAAGACGAGGTGCTGGATGCGCTCGTGGAAGTTTCACGGGCGAAATCGGTTGCATCGTCCAATCGCATCGAGGGTGTTTCCACACCGGACTACCGGCTCAAAGACCTATTCGACGAGGATGCCAAGCCGCGCAACGAGGACGAGCAGGCTATCTGCGCATACCGCGAATGCTTCACTTCCGTGTTGAACGACTACGAGACCATGCCGCCCACGCCGGAAACCATCCTTAGTCTGCACAAGGAGCTTTTCTCTTACCAGCCCTGCGGAGGCGGTTCATGGAAAAGCGAGGATTCCGCCATAACCGAGATTGACGGCGAAGGACGCGAGTCGGTGCGGTTCCGAACCGTCACGGCGGCAGAGTCGCCAATGGCGATGAACCTGCTCTGCGACGCATACGGCAAGGCCATTGAACTTGGACGGATCAATCCCCTCCTACTCTCCATCGTCTTCATGTTCGACTTCCTCTGCATCCATCCATTCCAGGATGGGAACGGACGAATGAGCCGACTTTTGGCGCTTCTGCTGACGTGCCGTTCCGGGTACATGGTCGGCAAATACGTCAGCGTGGACAAGATCGTCGAAGAGACCCGCTCGGACTACTACGAAGCCTTGCGCGCCAGCTCACGTGGCTGGCATGAAAACACCAACGACCTCAAACCGTATGTGGAATACATCCTCGGCGTCGTGCTGAAAGCATACAAGGAGTTCGCAGCACGACTCGACGGACTTGTCCACGAACACACAAGCAAATCGGATCGCATCCGCAACGTGATTGCAGCGGCGGAGGGCGCAATCTCGAAGCGCGAGATCCAGGAGAAATGCCCCGACATCAGCATTGTGACCATATCTGTCGCCTTAAAGCGGCTCTGCGACGAGGGCTTCATCTGCAAGACCGGCAACGGACGCAACGCTGCCTACGCCCGCATCGAGTGACACATGAAATCTAAAGTATCAGGATCAGTTGTCGCCGGGTTCCCCTCGCCTGCGGAGCAGTACCAGGAAACGCCGCTTGACTTGAACGAGCTGCTTGTCAAGCGTCCCGCCGCCACGTTCTTCGTGAAGGTGCAGGGAGAATCGATGATCGGCGAGGGAATCCACGACGGCGACCTCCTTGTCGTCGACCGCTCGCTCCGCCCCTCCAGCGGCGACGTAATCATCGCCTGCGTCGACGGGGACTTCACCGTAAAGACCTACCGTCGCGACAAGAGCGGTGTCCGCCTGGAGCCAGCCAATCCCAACTACCCCGTCATCCGCCTCCGCGCCGGACAGGAACTCGACTACTTCGGCAAGGTGACAGCCTGCATACACAGATTCGCGGGGAAGCGATGATCGGACTGGTGGACGATGAGGGACTCGAACCCCCGACCTTGACCGTGTAAAGGTCCTGCTCTAACCAACTGAGCTAATCGTCCATGAAATCAATCAAGCTTCTTCTTTATTACGCGCTTTGCCTTGCCCTCTGTGCGCGGGAGCGCGCCTATCGGGAACACGTCGCCCTTCGGAAGGAACCCAAGCCGCTCGCGCAGATGCTTGGCGACCGTGTGGCCCGTCACGCCCGGCGCCGCCTCGACGTTGATCGTGACGTCCGTCATGCCGTGGCGCTCCTCGAGGATGATCTGGAACTCGTCCGCCACGCCGGGAATCTCCTTCAGCGCCTGCTCGACCTGGCGCGGGTAGAAGTTGACGCCCTTCACGATGAGCATGTCGTCCGTGCGGCCCGTGATGCGGTCGATCCTGAGCGACGTCCGGCCGCAAGCGCACTTCTCGCGCGAGAGTATGCGCGATATGTCGTGCGTGCGGTAGCGGATGATCGGCATCGCCTCGCGCGTCAGCGACGTGAAGACGATCTCGCCGTACTCTCCGTCGGGGACGAGCTTGCCGGTCGCGGGGTCGATGACTTCCGTAATGTACTGGTCTTCGAATACGTGGAGTCCGCAATGGCACTTGCAGTCCTGCCCTGTCGTGCCCACGCCGCCTGTCTCGGTCATGCCGTAGATGTCGAAGCACTCGATGCCGAGGCGCGACTCTATGCGCCTGCGCGTCTCGTCGGAGAACGTCTCCGAGCCGAAGATGCCGACCTTGAGATATGGCAGGTCGCGCTCGCCCTCCGGGCACTCGTCGAGCTTCTCGATGAGGCGCGGGACGTACGAGACGACGGACGCGAAGCCCTTCGACTTGAAGTCCTTCATGAGGCGAATCTGGCACTCCGTGTTGCCCGACGACGCAGGCACGGCGAAGAGCCCCGCCTTGCGCGCGCCATGGTAGAAGCCGAAACCGCCGTTGAAGAGGCCGAACGTCGGGATTATCTGGAACGGGTCGCCCTTCTCCAGCCCCGCCATCGCATAGCACCGGGCCATGCACTCCGCCCACTGCAGGAGGTCGTTCTTGGTGTAGGCCATCACGACGGGCGTTCCCGTCGAGCCGGACGACATGTGGAACTCCAGGAGGTCGCGGCGGTCCACGCAGCTCATCTTGAGCGGGTACGCCTCGCGGAAGTCCTCCTTCGTGAAGAACGGCAACGACGCCAGGTCGTCCAGTGATCGGACGTCCTCGGGCGAGCCGACGCCGCCGCGCTTGAGGCGCTCACGGTAGAAGTCGTTCGACCAAACACGGCCCAGGGACTTCTTCAGCCCCTCGAGCTGCAGCTTCGCGTACTCGTCGCGGGATAGCGTCTCAGCCGTCCTGTTCCACATGCCCATCGTTGTCATTCCTTTCGGTTTCGCGTATTATAGCACATTCTACGCACTGGTGACGGAGAACTCGGCGCTGACGAAATCGGCGAGCGCAGTCTTCCAGTCCGGCGTGCGGTAGCCCAGGAGATTGAGTACACTCTTGCGCAGGGCCGAGTTGCGCGGGCGCGGGGCGGGGCGCGGGAACTCCTCCGTCGTGCAGGGCACCACTTCGCGCTTAAGGCCCAGCAGTCGGAAAAGCTCGACCGTGAGGTCGTACCAGGTGCACGACTCCTCGCAGGTGGCGTGGACGATGCCCGAGACGGCCGGCTTGCCGAGGAGGAAGCGGATGACGTCCGCCACCGCCTTCGTGGAGGTCGGGTTGCCGCGCTGGTCGTTCACGACCTTGAGCGGAGCGCCCTCCTGCGCGCCCAGCCGCGCCATCGTGTGGACGAACGACGGCCCGCCGGCTCCGTAGAGCCATGCGATGCGCAGTATCGTCGCCTCCGGCAGAACCATCTGCACCATCTGCTCGCCCGCGAACTTCGACGCGCCGTAGACGGTGCGCGGACGGGGGATGTCAGTCTCGTCCCACGCCCAGGGCTCGCGCGGCGGGTCGCCGGAGAACACGTAGTCCGTGGAAATCGCGAAGAGGCGCGCGCCGACGGCCTTGGCCGCGAGCGCCACGTTTCGCGACCCCTCCTCGTTCAGCCTGAACGCAAGGTCGCGATTCGCCTCGCAGTCGTCCACCTTCGTCATCGCCGCGCAGTGGACGATCACGTCGGGTTTCGCCTCAAGCGTCCGCACCATGAAGCCGTCGGCGTCCGTGACGTCCCACTCCGGCAGGTCGGCGACGACGATCTCGTGCTCGGAGAGGGCGCGCTGCAGCGTCCTCCCCAGCATCCCCTTGCCGCCCGTGACCAGGATCCTCATTCCGGCCTCCCCTCGAACACCTTAACCATGTTTGCCCCCAGGAGGATTATCTGCCACGTCATGTAAAGCCAGGCCAGCAGGATGGGCAAAAGCGCGAACGAGCCGTACATCGCGGACGACTTGGCGATGCCGACCTGCGCGACGGCGCACACTTTGAACCAGCCGGCGAGGAGCAGCGCCGTGATGAGCCCGCCAAGCCAAGCCCACAGGAACTTGACCTTGCAGTTGGGCATTATCCAGAAGAAAAAGCCCATCGTAAGCGAAGACGTGAGAAGTACGATCGCGGCACGGAACGCCCAGCAGTCGATGAACCATATCAGCCCGTCCGAGACCCACTGCGTGAGCCATGTCGCGCCAAAGGTCGCCAGAATCACGTTCTTGACGACGTTCAGTATCGGCAGCGACATGACCACCGTGGACATCACCGGCATGGCGACCATGATGATGGGGTACATGTAAGCGCGCTTCCATATCGGCCGCGGCTTTGGCACCTTCCATATGCGGTTGAAGCTCGTCTCGACAGTGCCGAGAGTGGAGATGACCGTCCACAGAAGGAGCCCGAAGCCTATCCAGCCCATCGTCTCCAAGTCGAACTTCTCGATGCGCGAGAAGAGCTCGTCGGACATCTTGCGCGCCTGCGCGGCGAACTCCTCCGCGGCGATCTTCTTCTTGCGGCGCTCCTCCTCGTCCTGCGGGGTCAGCTGGGCGAGCGTGTCGTCCTGCCCCTTCTCGATGTTGGCGATCATCGCGTCGATGCGCCGGTTGATCTGCGTCTTCGCGTACTTGTCGACGCCGCACGCCTTCGCGGAGACGAGGATGCAGCACAGGACCGGCACGATCGCCAGGAGTGCGAAATACGTAAGGCCCGCGGCGTGCATCGGGCAGTCATTGGAGAGGAAACCGCCGATGACGCGCTTCCCCCAGTTGAAGATACTCTTGAACATGCGGATATTATACCAAAAAAGGTTCGGGGTTCGGGGTTCGTGGTTCGCGGGGGATTAGAGGAGGAAGCCGGCGAGCCAGCCAAGCACAACGCCCATGGCGTAGAGGCCCGCGAGGATCAGAAGGTTCTCCTTCAGGTTGCGGTTCGTGCGGAACAGGACGATCAGGCCCACGCCCGCGCCCGTGAATGACGAGGCCATCAGCGCGCCCGCCGACATCGCCCCCTTGCAGTACAGCTCCGCCCCGGCCACGGAGACGGCGCAGTTCGGCACGAGGCCAAGAAGCCCGGCTGCGAGCTCTCCGAACACCGGCGAGTTCAGCCGGAGCGCCTGGAGGCAGTCCTCGCCGAAGAAGTGCATGGCAAGCTCGATCGCCCCGGACACCACCACGATGAAGAGAAATATCTCCGCAGTGTGGATGAGCGCCGGCACGAGGATGCCCTTCCGCCTGCTGCAGCCGCACAGGCTGTGGGCGCAGAGGTCGTGCACCTCGACGGGGCGGCGCACGTGCCTGGCAAAGCGCAGCACCGCATCGACGGAGAAGCCCGCGATGATGCCCGCCGCAGCCTTGAGCGCCACTATCTTGACCATCAGCGCCACCGGCACCTGCTTGGAGAGGAGGACCGGAATGAGCTCGTCGGACGTCGAGAGGAACACCGCGAGAAGCGTGCCCACGGAGACGACGCCGCCGGCGTAGAGCGACGCGGCCGCCGCCGAGACGCCGCACTGGGGGATCGCCCCCGCAAGCGCACCGACGAGCGGCCCGACGGCGCGGGTGCGCTCGAGGCCCCTTTCCAGCGCCCCGCCGGCATGGGCCTCCACGGCTTCGAGAACCAGGTACGTGACGAACAGGAAAGGCAGAAGCGCCAGCGTCTCTTTTGCGAACTCAATCATGGCCAGCGTATTATACCAAAATCAACAGGGACGCGCCCCCTACGGGTGCGCGTCCCTTCCGGTCTCCCGGCGATCGTTCCGGAGGAACTCAGGCCTGGGAAATCGCCTCGCTCGGGCACTGGGCCGCGCAAGCGCCGCAGTCGACGCACTTGTTCGCGTCGATCACGTAGGGCGTTCCCTCGGAAATCGCCTCTGCGGGACACGCGTCCTTGCAGCATCCGCACGAAACGCACTTGTCTGCAGCTATCTGGTGAGCCATTTCAATTCCTCCTTTTTTTGTTTTGTTGCCTTGGTGTCTCTCGACGGTTGGGAGTATATCACTTCGCCGCCCTGTTAGGCAACGGTAATTTGAGGGTGCCTTCACTCCGGGCGCATCTCCATAATTCACCGCCTCGTCTTCTGATGATTGGAAACAACTATTTGAAACAACTTTCTTTTACGGCGGGCAACCGCCCGCCGACATACGAACGCCGCGCAGTTACGCGACGAAAAGAAAAAAGTTGTTTTTACCTACCAGTTGTTCAAGTTGTTTCCAAACAAGCATGGGTGAAGAACGCGGAGATGCGCCCAGGTCATTCCCAGAAGGCGGCGTCGCCGGTGCGGCGGTAAAGCGCGATGGTGAACCTGCGGGACGGCTTGACGGCGTTTGCGCGGCGACAGGAGAACGTGACCGTCGACGGGCCGTCGTAGCCTCGGTGGATCCGGATCTCGACCTTTGCGACGCGGCCGGCGTGGGCGATCTCGACATCGACGTCGTTGTCGTCGCAGACGAACTCCCACAGCCCGTCCGTCGTCGCGTCCTCCTCCATCTCGAAGAAACTGCGGTCGCCGCTCGCGACGCGCAGGGCCTGGCTGACGCCAGGCTCGACGGCGAGGAAGCGCCGGCCCGACGAGCAGCCCGCCAGCGCCAGCGCCGCGGCGAAGGCGGCGGCGAAGACTTTCGAGCGGCGGAACATCAGATGAACGGCAGCAACACTGACGGCGCGATGAGCAGAGAGTCCAGCATGTCGAGTATGCCGCCCATTCCGTTCGTGATCTTCATGGTGGACGAGTCCTTTACGCCCACCCAGCGCTTGAACCTGGACTCCACGAGGTCTCCCGCGGTGCCGAGAAGAGCCGCGGCGACGCCGAACGCTAGCGCCTTGCCGACGGAAAAGCCGGTGAACGGCAGGAACACGCACGAGACGACACACGACAGGAGAATCGAACCGAGCATCCCTTCCCAGCTCTTTCCGGGGGAGATCGACGGACACAGCTTGTGGTTGCCGCCCCTCATGAGCTTGGACGACGAAATGCCGAAGGCGAAGCCGCCGACGTCGGAGAACTTCACGATCGCGACGACGTACAGGAGAATGACGTTGCCGTGGCGTAGCGCAATCTCCACAAGCGCCCACAACCCGCACGCGATGACCGCCGCGCCGACGAGAAGGCAAAGCCACGTCAGACAGCTTGCAACGGAGAGTTTTTTAAGGAGCAGCTGGGCGAACTCCGCGATTGCGAGCAGAATCAGGCACGACACGGCCGGCATGATGGCGCACGGAGGCGCAAGCAACACCGCCGCAATCACCGCCGCGCCGACGGCAAGACCTGTGATAGTGCGCTTTAGAATCGGATTCACTGGCTGTATTATACCAAAAATCGCGTCAGGAGCTGCGCCATCCGATGGCCTCGCCGATTTCCGCGGCCTCGTCGGCCTTCGAGGCGATCACCGGGCGGAAGGTGCGGCATCCTATGCCGGAAAGCGCCTTCTCCAGCGCCGCATACTGTTCGTCGCCCTCGTAGGTGCCGACAATGGCACCACCGGATCCGGCGAACTTCGCCGAGGCGCCGGACGACCGGGCGACCATCACCATGCGTCTGTTCTCCTCGGCCACGTTGAAGATGCGGTCGCGCAAGTCGAAGTTCGCGTCGACAAGCGCGGGGATGCGCCCGAACTCGCCGGCGACGAGCGCATCGCGCCCCTGCTGGGCGATGTCGGCGAACTCGGACATCGCGGCCACCACGTCGTGGTTCTGCTGCTGGAACAGCTTGCGCACCCTGCGGTGGGCCTTCCCGCTCTCCTCGGCGCGGCGCGGGTCGTAGGATATGTAGATCGGCGGAACGCGCCCCGGGTCAAGCCGCTCGTAGCGCCCGTGCCCCGTCGCCTCGACCAGGCTGCGGTCGAAGTCCATGAAGGTGATGCCGTTGTATATCTGCGCCACGCGGTCCTGGAGCCCGCAGGCGATGCCGAGCTCGTCGCGCTCGGCGCACATGATGAGCGTGGGCTGCTCCTCGAGGGGTATCTCGACGCCGTAGAATTCCATGAGGGCCTTGAGCATCGCGGAGCATATGGCGCTCGAGCCCGAGAGCCCCACGAGCCTCGGGATGTTGATCTTGTACTCCGCGGTGAAGTTGACAGGGGGAATCGCCAGCTCGTGCTCTTCGCAGTACTCGAAGAAGAGCTTTGCCACGGCCTTGAGCATCCGCACCCCGCCGTAGTAGCCGTAGAGGCGCAGGTCTCGCACAAGGTGCGCCGGCGAGTCGAACGTCGCGTCGTCCACCTCGCCGGGTACGAACCTCAGGCGCGCGCTTTCGGTCAGCCTAAGGTCGACGCGGAACTCCGTGAAGGAGAACGATATCGTCTTGCCGAAATACCCGTCGGACGGATTGCCCAGGAACCCGGCGCGCGCGAAGCTGCGCGCCCTCACCATCCTGCCCATCTCGCTCATTCGTTCTCCCCCATCGCCTTCAGCGCCGCGAAGTATCCCTTCGGGTTGCCGATGTCCTGCCGCTTGCCGGAGTAGACGCAGCCGTAGACGGGCCTCTCCACGAGCATTCGCCTTATCGCGTCGGTCAGCTGTATCTCGCCGCCCTTCCCCGGCATCTGCGTGCGCAGCAAGCCGAAGATCTCGGCGTCCAGCAAATACCGTCCGGCCACGGCGAGGTCGCTCGGCGCAACCGCGGGGTCGGGCTTCTCGACCATGTCTACGATGCGGTCGCCCTCCATGCGCACGATGCCATATCGCGAAACGCGCTCAATCGGCACGCGCTCGAGCCCGACGACCCCCGCGCCGCCGTGCGCCGCCGACACCGCGACTAGCTCGCGCGACGCGCTGCCGCCAGCCACAAGCGCGTCGCCGAGGAGGATCAGCACGGGCTGCCCGCCGTCGCCGACGGCGTCCGCCGCCTGCAGAACGGCGTGGCCGAGGCCTCGCTGCTCCTCCTGGTAGACGAACCGTATCGAAGGGTCGCCGCCGAAGTACTCGCGTATCATCTCCTTGCCGTGCGAGATCACGATCACGACCTCGTCGGCCCCCGCGCCCTTCGCCTCCTCGACAATTACCTCCAGAGCCGGTCGCGAACCGATCGGAAGCATCTCCTTGGGCACGACGCGCGTCACCGGGAGAAACCTGGTGCCGTGGCCCGCAGCTGGAACAATCGCCTTCATGCGTGTATTATATCAAATACAGCCCGTCGTCCGCCACAGGAGAGTCGGTCCACCAAAGATTCCACATCTGGGGAGGAATTGGTGATTCCGCGAAGCGCCGCCCCCGACTTTGCCACTTGAATTTTTGAAAAGTGCGGTTTGAGCCAATGTTCACGCGGGCCGCGTGAAAAAGTAGCCATAATTTTATATGACTACATTTCAGAACACCTTTACATTTGACTTCAGCGCCGTCAGCCCTCCTT
>JAFRBA010000024.1 GCA_017405115.1 Kiritimatiellia bacterium | reverse complement strand
TGTTGGCTTTGCCGCCGATGGAACTCCATTGGATACCGCAGACTGACACCAGCGCGGAGGGCATGCGAGGAGTGGGTGTGAGGTGGTTGCGGAGTCGTTTGAAGGACGGTTGAGGACGGGTTGAGGTTTCCGAAGGTCGGCGCGGCGTGGGAGGGATGAGGATGTCCTGCCTTGTCGCGGCAGATGGGAGGAGGCGCGGGCTTTCTGGTACGACTGGGACAGCTGGGATCGGGGATCGGCGGCCCATTGACAAGTCCGGCCGGATTGTGGTATACTTCGCGCCAACTTGCCGGGAAACTGGCTGGAAAAAGATGAACAACACGGAGTTTCGACTTAGCGCGATTATCGGGCTCGGCCTCATTATCGGGGCCGGGGCGGGTACGTGCATGCCGGAATGAGAAGGAAGACAAAGGTCGACCCAAGGTAAACGCGAACCCGCTCACAGAAAGGAGCGGGTTCGTTTCGTTTACGGGAAGACGCAAAAAGAAGGAGCAGGGAGACATGAGTGAGTTCAAGCTGACAGACCCGTTCGGGACCGCGCCGTCGCAGGCCCCCTTCACGCAGTCCGTCTCGACGGGGGTGCCCTGGCACAACATGCCCATCACGCGCGAATACACCCTCGGGCAGCTCCTCGACCAGACCATCGCCCGCTGCGGCGAGAACGACGCGGTGGTATACGCCGACCGCGACTTCCGCCTCACTTGGTACGAGTTCGGCGAGGAGGTGGACCTCGTCGCCAAGGGCCTCATGGCGCTCGGCGTGAAGCACGGCGAGAAGATCGCGCTGTGGGCGACGAACGTGCCGCACTGGGTGGTGCTGATGTTCGCGGCGGCGAAGATCGGCGCGATACTGCTGCCGCTCAACACCAACTACAAGAGCCACGAGATGGACTTCGCGCTCACGCAGTCCGAGACGGAGAACCTGTTCATAATCTCCGGCTACCGCGACTGCGACTACGTGCAGGTCATCAACGACCTCGTCCCCGAGCTGAAGGTGCAGCCGCGCGGAGAGCTGAAGAGCGCGAAGTACCCGCACCTGAAGCGCGTCATGTTCCTCGGCGGCGAAAAGCACCGCGGCATGTACTCGCTGAACGAGGTGAAGTCCCTCGCCTGCGAGACCTCCCAGGCCGACTACCTCGCCCGCCAGGCCGAGTGCGACGTGAACGACGTCGTGAACATGCAGTACACAAGCGGCACGACGGGCTTTCCGAAGGGCGTGCAGCTAACGCACCGCAACATCGCGAACGACGGCTTCTGGATCGGCGCGTGCCAGAACCTTACCTGCCGCGACCGCGTCTGCATACCGGTTCCGCTCTTCCACTGCTTCGGATGCGTCCTCGGCGTGATGAGCTGCGTCAACCACGGCGCGACGATGGTGTTTCTGGAGAAGTTCGATCCCGTGCAGGTGATGACCTCGATCGAGCGCGAGAGGTGCACTGCGACGTACGGCGTGCCTACGATGTACATCGCCATGCTCGACCACCCGCTCTTCCCGAAGTTCGACTTCCGCAGCCTGCGCACCGGCATAATGTCCGGCTCGGCGTGCCCCGTCCACCGCATGCAGCAGGCCCAGGACAAGATGTTCATGAAGGAGATCACGAACCCGTACGGGCTCACCGAGTCCGGCCCGGTGATGACGATGACGCGCTACTTCGAGCCGTCCATCGAGCGCAAGTGCCAGACAATCGGCCAGGCGCTCCCCGGCGTCGAAGTGGCGATCATCGACGCCGAGACCGGCAAGCTCGCGCCGCTCGGCACGGACGGCGAGATATGCTGCCGCGGATACGGCAACATGAAGGGCTACTACAACATGCCGGACCAGACCGCGAAGTGCATCGACAAGAACGGCTGGCTCCACTCCGGCGACATCGGCAGGATGGACGCCGACGGCTACTTCTACATAACCGGGCGCCTCAAGGACCTCATAATCCGCGGCGGCGAGAACATCTCGCCGAAGGAGGTGGAGGACTTCCTCGGCACCATGCCGGGCGTCAAGGACGTCGCCGTCGTCGGCTGCCCGTCGAAGAAGTACGGCGAGCAGCCCGCCGCGTTCATAATCCCGGCGGACGGCGTGACGCTCTCCGAGCACGACGTGCAGGCGTTCTGCAAGGACAAGATTTCGTGGTTCAAGATCCCCAAGTACGTCCACTTCCTGGACATCTTCCCGATGACCGCGTCGCAGAAGATCCAGAAGTACAAGCTTCGCGAGATGGCCCACGAACTCTGGCCGGAGGCATAGGCAAAAAACAAACAAAGGAACGAGAGCAATGAACGAACTGCTCAAGGACATGTCGTCGCGCATAAAGGAACTGCGCGAGATCGGAGGCAAGAGCACCGCCGAGATGGCGAGGCTCACCGAAGTGGACGAACGCGACTACATCGACATCGAGTCGGGAAAGAAGGACCCGCCCTTCACATTCCTGCACAAGTGCGCCCTCGCGTTCGGCATCGACATCACCGCGCTCCTCGAGGGCCACAGCGCGAAGCTCTCGCATTTCCAGGTGAACAGGGCGGGGCAGGGCCCCGTCACGGTCAACGAGCAGGGCATCCTCATACGCAACATGGCGGCGATGTTCAAGGACCGCCTCGCCACGCCCTACTTCGTGACGTACGACTACGACGAGCGCCAGCAGAGGGCGCCAATACACACGACGACGCACGCCGGGCAGGAGTTCGACTACGTCGTGTCGGGGTCGATGCGCGTCAGGGTCGGCGACCACGAGGAGACGCTGAACACCGGCGACTCCATCTTCTACAAGTCGTCGACGCCGCACGGGATGGTGGCGGTCGGAGGCAAGAGCTGCTCGTTCATCGCGATGATCATGGCCGGAGACACGGCCGAGCAGTCGCTTCCGATGGTCAAGATGCGCCGCCGCAAGCCCAACGAGCCCCTCCTCGCCGAGAAGTTCGTCAAGTGCGAGGAGGACGGCGACGGCAAGCTCGTCCACATCTCCTACGCAAACGACGACAACTTCAACTTCGCCTTCGACATCGTGGACGAGATCGCGAAGAAGGACCCGAACAAGCTCGCCATGCTGCACGTCTCGGCGCACATGCGCGAGAGGCGCTTCACGTTCAAGGACATGATGGAGCAGTCCAACCGCGTCGCCAACTACATGAAGTCGCTCGGCATCGGCAAGGGCGACAAGGTGATGCTCATACTCAAGCGCCACTTCCAGTTCTGGCCCACGATGCTCGCCTGCCACAAGCTCGGCGCGGTCGCGATTCCCGCGACGAGCCAGCTCAAGGCCCACGACCTCACCTACCGTTTCAAGGCCGGCGACGTGAAGGCGATATTCTGCACCGGCGACGGAGACGTCGCGATCGAGGCGGACGCGGCGGAGAAGGAGATCGGCGCGAAGCTCGTGAAGGTGCTCGTGTACGGCAAGCGCGACGGCTGGCGCGACTACAACGCGGAGGTGCCGGGCTTCTCCGACGTCTTCGACCGCACGGACGAATCGCCGCGCGGCAACGACCCGATGCTCATGTTCTTCACGAGCGGCACGACGGGCTACCCGAAGATGGCGCTCCACAGCTGCAAGTACGCTCTCGGCCACTTCGTGACGGCGAAGTACTGGCACCTCGTCGAGCGCGACGGGCTGCACTTCACGATTTCCGAGACCGGCTGGGGCAAGGCCCTCTGGGGCAAGTTCTACGGCCAGTGGCTCTGCGAAGGCGCAGTGTTCACCTACGACTTCGAGCGGTTCGACGCCGAGAAGGTGCTGCCGATGTTCGAGAAGTACAACATCACAACGTTCTGCGCGCCGCCGACCATCTACAGAATGCTCATAAAGCAGGACATCTCGAAGTACGACTTCACCTCGGTGCGCCACGCGACCACCGCCGGCGAGGCCCTCAACCCAGAGGTGTGGACGCAGTTCGAGCGCGCAACCGGCCTCCAGATCGCCGAGGGCTTCGGCCAGACCGAGACGACGCTCTCGCTCGCGAACCTCCTTGGCGACGAGCTGGAGCCGGGCTCCATGGGCAAGCCGGTGCCGGACTACGGCGTCGACCTCGTCGACGCGGACGGCAACTCCGTCCCCGCAGGCGACAACGGCGAGATCGTCGTCAGGACAGACCGCGACAACCCGCACCCCGGCATCTTCCTCGGCTACTACAAGGACAAGGAGAAGACCGACGAGGTCTGGCGCGGCGGCTTCTACCACACCGGCGACCTCGCGTGGAAGGACGAGAACGGCTACTACCACTACGTCGGACGCGCCGACGACGTCATCAAGAGCTCCGGCTACCGCATAGGCCCCGCCGAGATCGAGAACGTCATAATGGAACTCCCCTATGTGCTCGAGTGCGGCGTCTCCGCCGCGCCGGACCCGATACGCGGGCAGGTCGTCAAGGCGTCGATCGTGCTCGTCAAGGGCGTGCAGGGCACGGACACGCTAAAGGAGGAGATACAGCGGTACGTAAAGGAGCACACCGCCCCCTACAAGTACCCGCGCATCGTCGTCTTCCGCGACGAACTGCCGAAGACCATATCCGGAAAGATCCAGAGGAACCTTCTGTAGCTCAGAAATGGGCTCGTTCGCCATGCGTCTCGACCTTATTATCCTTATCCTTCTACTTGACGGGTGCAGATCCGCCGAGGAGGTCGTCGCGTAGTCGCAAGCGAGCCGAATCGAAACCCCAAAGACGCGGATCACCTGAAAGCGGCGATCCGCGTCTTTCTTTTCACACAGTCCACACGACAGAGAAAATGAAGACAAAGGACAAAGCAGCACCTCTTACGCTCGCCTGCGCGCTCGCAGCGTCCGCATGCCGAGCCGACGGCGACGCCTGGCCGGGCCTCGACTTCGGCGCCGATTTCCGCATAAGGCAGGAGATAATGGGCAACCTCCCGGGCCTTCCCGGAGACGCATATTCGCAGACGCCTTCGATCAGGGCGAAGTCGCGCAACCAGATCCGCATGCGTCCGCGCGCCTGGATATCGCTGGACAGCGGCCCCTTCTCGCTGTACACCAGGATAGCCGACGAATTCCGCTACTATCCGACACTCGACACGCCGCGCCGCAGCCAGTCCTACTACTTCCCGGACGAGGTGTTCCTCGACAACCTGTATTTCGAGGGCAGGGGCCTTGAATGGGACGCGCTGTCCGCAGCCGGGGTGTCCGGGATCGACTTCCGCATAGGCCGACAGGACTTGTTCGAGGGCGGGCACTCGGTGTTCGGACTCGACCGCATCATCGTCGAAGGAACGCCGACCGACGGTTCGCGCGACTTCTATTCCGACATGGCCAGAACACGACTGCACTTCGGCGAGACGCGCCATCTGGACGCCTTCGCCCTGTATGACAGCGGGCGCAGCGACATACGCTGGGGAACGTCCGGCAGCAGAGGACGGTCGCTGAACTGCATCAACATGTCGGATTCGAACGACCTCGACGAATGGGGCGGAGGGCTCATCTATTCGCAGAGTGCCTTCCGCGGGGACTTGCCGTTCAAGGTCTATTCGATATTCAAGAGGACCGAGGCGCACACGACCGAAAAGCCCGAGCCACGCATGCGTCCGGCAAGGGAAATAACGACGCTCGGCATATGGGCCGAGCCCCGCTTCTGCGACGACTGGAGCCTTGAGTTCGAAGGCGCGAAGCAGTTCGGACGCATTGTGGACGGCAACCGCCAGGCAGGCGGCTGGATGGCGCACGCGGAGCTGAAGTACCACGCAGCCGCGCCATTCGGATGGAAAAGCACCCTGTCGTCAGCCGTGACGTACTATTCCGGCGACAAGCGCAGGACCGGCGACGGCGACAACGACACGTCGTGGGACCCGATGTGGGCGCGCTACACACAGGACAGCGAGATGCTCGTCTACGGAAGCCTCTACGAAAACTGCTGGTGGTCGAACATGATCTACGCAAAGGCGAAGGTGACGATAAGCTTCGGCCCCAGACACGGGCTCTATCTTTATTCAGGCCCGATGTTCGTGGCAGAGCGGGACGGTCTTGGACATGCGGATGGCAGCGGATCGCGCTACAAAGGCCTGCTCACTGCGGCGCGGTACGACTTTCCGGTCCGGCTGGCGCCATCCAATGCGTCAGGCGCGGACAGGCTGGAGATTGTGTCGCATGTCGTCGGAGAGCTGTTCAACCCCGGAGACTACTACGAAAGCGGCAAGCCCGCGTTCTTCTTCCGCTGGCAGGTCGAGGTCAAGTTCTGACCGGCACCGGGCCACGCACAACGGCAAATGTGAAAATTTGGTATAATTCACCCAACAAGGAAAGGCAGAAAAAGATGATAACAGAATCAAAGGTCGGAAGCCGAATCAGGACATACCGCGAGAAGCTCGACATGAGCGTCTACGATCTCGCGACGAAAAGCGGCATAGACGAAAAGCTCGTCAACGCCATCGAGAAGGGCGAGGTGCTGCCGGCGCTCGGCGTTCTCACCAAGCTCTCCCGCGCGCTCGGCCAGCGCCTCGGCACGTTCATGGACGACCAGTTCAAGCCAGATCCCATCATTACGCGAGCCGAGGATCTGGAGGCCGTCAAGGTGCAGTCCGAGGGCAAGAACACCCTCGGCTACTCGTCCCACTCGCTGGCCCTCGGCAAGCCCGACCGCCACATGGACCCCTTCCGCATCGAGTTCGCCGCGGACGGCGTTGACGAGCTCTCCTCCCACGAGGGCGAGGAGCTCATCATATGCATCGCGGGCGAGGTCGAGCTCACCTACGGCAACGATCGCCACGTGCTCAAGCCCGGCGACACGGCCTACTACAACTCCGTCGTGAAGCACGGCCTCAAGGCCCTCGGCGGGAAGCCCGCCTCGATCTACGGCATAGTGTTCATGCCGTTCTGACATGAGAACCCCGCCCGACAAGCGCATAGTGATGACGCTCTACTCCGCGCAGGTCGCGGATCCATCACTCCGCTGGAAGGCCAAGGTGGCCTTCGAGCCGGGTTCCACGGACGACTCGCCCGTCGTCATATCGGTCACGACCCGCGAGGGCGAGCCAATCAAGGAAGGCGTGCTCGAGTTCCTCGACCGCCGGCTGCCCGTCAAAGACGGGCGGACGGAGGTGACCTGCCGCGACTTCATAGCCGGCAAGCACGCCCGCGCCGTCTGGCTGCACCGCAAGGGGCTTCAATCCGTCGACGGAGGGCTGACCTTTGAGTAACAAGATGCCCGACAGCGAATGGTACGAGCTCGTGAAGGCCGGCGAGGACGCCGGCTGGAAGCTCGTGTGGGAGCGCGTCGTCGAGCCCGAGGCGAAGAGCATGCGCTCCGCCGAGATGATGCGCAGGTACTCGATCACCGACGGCGACCTGATGGGGCTTCTCTACGACGAGATGATCGGGCGGAAGAAGATCGAGCTCTTCCGCGGCGAAGGGAGCTTCGAGGGATGGCTCCGGCGCTACGTGCGGGGCTTCATCCTCGCTGCGGCGCCGAACAGCCGGGAGACGTCGATCGAGGGCGCCTTCGCGGACGACTCGGGCGAAGCCGCGCCGATGGACATCCCCGCCCTGGACCAGCGGACGACGATGAGGGACATCTGGGTGATGACGCACGAGTGCTTCTACGAGCTGTGGCTGGAAGACCCGGAGCGCGCCTACATCCACCTCCTGAAGACGCGCTTCTTCCTCAGCAGCGCGGAGATCAAGGACTTCCTCGAGGTCTCCTCTGAGGCGAACGTGGACCAGATATTCTCGCGAAACACCAAGTTCCTGCGCGAGACGTGGGCCCGCCGCGACAACCTCAAGACGCTGGGGCGAATGCCCGTGAAGCAGCGTCCCCCCAAAAAGCCCCCGGCGCACGGCTGAGCTCAAGGCGGGCTAATCATGGCCCGGGCGACCTGGACGGAATCCGAGAGCAGCCCACACCTCCGCGCAAACGCACCCCTTTCCAGCCATCCGGCGCCGACGGTCAGTCGCGGGAGAAGCAAGGCTGGATGGAAAGGTGATTGACGCCCAGCTCTTCGCCGGGCTGCGCCGCGGCATTGTCGATCACAAGCTCAGCCAGCGGTCCACGCGCCGTGAACACGATGTGGTGCAAGTTGATCCGTGCGACGCCGTCGTTGACCGCGTAGCGGCCCTTGACGCGCCTGTCGACATGCACCCACGAAAGCGACTTGTCGATCTGGACGCCGCCGGAAAGCGTGGCGGAAATCCCGAACCGGCGCGGCGCGATGCGGTTGGCCTTTACGTCCTTCACGTCGAACGTCGCAAACTGCAGGCAGTACTTCCGCCCCGGCACGAGCCCCTTAACCGTCTGGGAGATCGAAGACGCCTCCTCCCCTCGGACCAGCACGGCGAAGGTGTCGCCGACGCCGCCGTTCCCGCCCCAGCGGTTCTGGCTCCGCGACGCGAAACCGGCGTGTTCGTCCGTCCGGACGACGCCCTTTGCGCTCCACGGCTCCAGAGTTCTCCGGAAGTCTCCGTTCAGAACGTGGTCCGGACGGTAGCGGAAGCCATACGCCTCCGAAAGCATGTTGGTGCAGCCCTCCACGACGTAGTGGCGCATCAGCGCGAACGACCAGCGGTGCAGCTCCTCATCCGCATAGTAGCTGCCCCAGTAGCCGATGAGCCCGAGCCCTTTGAAAAGCGGATCGTTCGCCGCGTAGTTCATCTGCATGTCGAGCGCGTACTTGTAGTCCACCTCGGGATGGTGGACGATGGAGAGGATCGGCACCTGGTTGAAGTTCCCGAAGACAAGCCCCAACGACCCCATCGCCTCCGGCATCATCTTGCGGTAGGTATCGAACGTGGCGCCAACGGCATTGCGAATATACTTGTACTCCTCGTCCTCCGTCTCGCGAGTTGATATGTAGTGCTCGCGCACGAGCTTGCCCCTTCCCGCCCCCACGTTCATGCACGCCGAAAGGAAGTCGAAGCAGACGGGGCTCGTCGTGGCCTTGCCGTACGCCCAGGTGTAGATCGGCCGTGCGGGGCGCTTTTCCAGGTCGTACGTCCAAAAGCCGTTGGCGTAGGCGTCGATGGCGGCGACGTCCGCGTAGTTCTGCTCGTCGCATGCGACTCCGTACATGCACGGATCCGACATCCCTTTGCATTTCGACAGCTTCTCGATCATCATCTTCGCCTCGCCGCCGGTCAGGTTCATGTTATGCGCCCACTTGAACCCGCGCCTGCAGAACTCGTCCAGATGCTCTTTGGGGACATTCCCGCCGAGCTGCGTCGTCACGGCGGGCAGCACGTACCTTTCATTGAATTCCCAGTCGTACGGCGGGTTCTCCTTGACGTTGCTGTTCACGCCGGGGCAGTAGTTCAGGATCTCCGCGATCTCGCGCACGACGACTCTGCCGTCCTCGACGCCCGCGACCTCAAGCTCATGCTCGCCTGCGGACAGAAGGCGGAACGTCTCCCACCTCGGAGTATCGCGCCAGATGACGTCCTGTCCGTCGATGCGAACAGTAAAGCCATCGCCCATGCGTCCCTTGACGGCCGTAAACGACCAGCCGTCGCGCGACATGGCGAACACGAATCGGTTCGTGCCTTCCGTCGACAACTTCGCCGACAGCAGTTCGGCACATAGATTGTTGAGGCGGCGGTAGGGCGGTCGCCCCGCGACCGCCGTCGGCGGGCAGAGGGCTGCCCGCCCTACCGTTGAAAACCGATACCTGCGCGCGGTCACGGCCTTGCCCGTCGCCTTCTCCCTCACGCCCACCGTCACCACGCCCTTCGTCGCGCCCGGCGGAAGCGGCACTTTCATGTCACCCCTCGAAAGCGGCACAGTCGTGCGGCCTTCAAGCCCGTCAACGGTCGCGAACACCTCGTATTCGCCGTCGGGCTTCTCCAGCTCGCCGAAGAAGCGGAACGTCATGCGCGGATCGTCCGCCGGAATCTTTGCGAGCAGAGGCGGGAGCGGAACGAGGCGTGGACGCTTCTCGCACGACACCATTTTCGAGAGTCCGGACTTCGCAAGCGCAAGCTCGTCCACGGCCTCCAGCCTGATGTCGGCGAAGTCCAGCTCGCCCTTCTGGTTCGTGACATGCACGAGGACCATGTATCCGTCGTCGGCGGCAAAGCACTTGAACTCCTCGCTCACTCGCCGCCATTCCCCGGCCGTGTCCCTCGGGAGCGAAAGAACGCCCGCAGTGGACCTCCAGAGCCCGCTGTTGACGAGCATCACCCCGGTATGCGAGCCGGACGAGAAGCCTTTCGTGCGGACCTTCATCGAGATGCGATATCTGCCGTCCTTCACAAGATCCATGCCGAACTGACGGAGGCGGACGTCAGGAGTCTTCTCCGCATGCACGGAAATGTACGGCAGCCCGTCCGGCCCGCCGGACGGATGCCACTTGAAACACCGCCTAGTGTTTCCGTCAGTGCTCCAGAACGGCGGGAACTCCGCCTGATCGGCCTCGAGCGTACCATTTGCCAAAAGGTTTTCGCCAGGCTCGACTGCGGCCAAAGCGGCGGACGCAAGAAGTGCTGAAGCGATCGAAAGCATATTGACGACATTCATGTATGCTATGCCCTCCTTTACACAAAAGATATTTCGTAGCATTCGCCGTTGAATCCGCGACCCGCGACATGCACCGGCACGCCCTCGCCGAAAACTCCGTGCCACTCCATGTGCAGATGGCCACAAAGGATCGCCTTCAGGTTCTTCCGTCCGCGCAGGAAGTCGAGGATCCGCTTCATGTCGGAGGAGGCGCTGGATTTCTCGAACGGCACATCCATCATGTAATAGGCGCTCAGGTTGTTGGCCGCCGGACGGCTGCGCCCGATCCGGTCATGGTACGCGCATTTCGCCTCGTGCAACGCCGTCGAGAAAGGCGGCATGTGGCACATCAGCACCGAAGGGAGCCCCTGCTCGAACTCGGCCTTGATCCGTTTGAACTGTTCGGCCCGGCGGTAGCGCGCCAGTCCGCAGTTGTCGAACGCCACAAACTTCACCCCGTTGACGACCCGCGAGGCCACAAGCAGCGGATTGCCGATCGCCTGCTCAAAGCGCACGCGCAGGGCATCGTCGTCGGCCTGGTTCTGCGGAAGGAGCTCTCGCGCATGAAGCCCGCGCCCTTCATGGTTGCCGAGCGACGAGAAGATGTCAAGGCCCTTGAGCGAGCGTGAGAGACAGGCAATGTTCGCCTCGCTGCGGAAGTCGATGATGTCGCCGGTGTTGAGAAGAGGAATGTTCCTGCGCTTCGCGTAGGCAATCACCGCCGCCAGCGACTGCACAGCATACGGAAAGCCAGCTTCCCCGAGCGAACCGTTGTTGCGGGCCTCGTAGAGCCGAAGTTCCTTCGACGTCCCCCAAAGAATATCCGCCGGATCGGCCATGCTGATGTGCGAATCAGAGAAGTGCAGCGCCATGAACGGCTTTGCCGCGCCAACAGCGATGGACAGCTTCTTCGGCTTCAGGTACTGCGCGATGAGATTGTCCTCCACAGGCGCATTGACGTCTATGCGTTCCTTCATGCTCGCGCGGTCGTCTTGGCTCGACGACGCGGCCACGGCCGCAGGCAGCAAGGCAACGCCCGCGCCTGCCGCCAGAAAATGACGCCTGTTGATTTCAGACATTTATGTTCTCCTGTTGACCGACAAGGTGATTCAGCCTGATGTCTAAAGACTGGATGTTGGGGGCTACGGGTTTGTCTCTCTGCGGGAACTTCGCCTTCTCGGGAGAAACGTCCATGAAGAAACGGCTGGTCTGCCCTTCTATCTTGAGGCGTCCCGCCGCATCGATCGTGATCACAGCGCTGATCGGATCCTCCCAGGCGATCACATGGCTCGCACCCGTGTGCGACCTGAGGTATTCGGCAGGATAGAGCCTGTGGCTCTCGGCGTAGTACTTGTAGTTCGCGGAGTTGAGGTCGAGATAGGCGATGCCGTCGATGAACCGGAAGCCGTCCGTGTGGTGGTGCCCGTTCACCACGAGCCATACCCTGTTGCCGCAGTGCCTGTTGACCCAGCGGAACAGGTTGCGCATCCGCTTCCAGTCCGGCATGCCGCCGCGTTCGCGCTCGCAGCTCTGGTGCATGAAGACTACGCACGGATACGGCGACTGTTTCAAGACGCCTTCAAGCCACTCGTACTGCTCGCTGCTGCACGTCCACGACTGCGAAGACGGCACCTTCCTGTAGTTCCCGTCCTCGAAATGCACGAATCTTCCGTCCGCACGGAAATAGTTTGTATCCAAAACCACGAACCGAAATCCGTTGCGGTCGAAGTGGTAGTGGCCGCGCTCCATGCGGTATGCGGCCAGCGTCTCGGCAAGCGTACACCCTTCCGTGTCGTGGTTGCCGAGCGTGTGGTAGGTCGGCAGTTTGAAATCGTTGTAGGCGGCGACGTAATCATTGTCCTTTGCCGGGTTGTGGACGAAGTCGCCAACGTGGATCACGAAATCGACGCGCCGCTCCTCTGCCCTCGCCAACACGCGTTCAAGCCACTCGCGCGAATCGTGCGGAAAGACGCCCGGACAGTAGTGGATGTCCGCGAAGGCCAGAAAGGAGACCGACGCGGGCGGGGCGCTCTTCGTCGCGCCCATTGCATCCGCACCCGCAAGGCAGGCGGCAGACGCCGCTGCGCCCGACAAAAAATCGCGTCTCGCAATCGCCATCGCCCCTATCATCCCCGCCTACTTCATCCACCGCGCCTTGTAGAACCGCGCGCCCGGATAGGGACCGATCACCCGTTCCTCGCAACCGGCCCGCACGAGGATACGATCCGTCCACCAGACCTCGCGCACGACAACATAGGCGTCGCCCCAAGCCGGATTCCGCGAAAACGACTTGAGGTCGCCTTTGCCGCACACCTTCACAAATGTGCCTGTTTCGGGATCGAAGTGCAGAAGGCTTTTCATGGTCGTGAGGAAATAGCCGCCTGTGCCGTCCGGCGAAAGGTCGTGACCGCCGCCGCCCACAGGCCTGAAGTCATGACTGGCAACCGGCTGGAGCGTCTTTGCGGATGCGTCAAACGCAAACCTGACGAGATTCGTCCCGCCAAGCGCCCAGAGGCATTGCCGCGCGCCATCCCATTCGACGCCGTGCGCGGACTTCAGGAAATAGGCCGTCTTGCGCTGCTTTTCCGGAGCAAAGGGATTTCCGGCGACATCCACCACCGTCACGGCGTGCAACACGCTGGAGGCTATGGCGTAAAGCCCTTCGCCCGGCAGTTTGGCAATGGAATGCGGATTGCCGCCAACCTTGCCGAAGCAGATGGCTTTGCCTGTCGCGAACGACACCTCCGCAAAGTTGCCGCCGGACGACACGGCGAGCAAAGACGGACCGGCGGATGTCGCCAGCACCTTGCCGTCGCTCGGCGCGCAGAAGTCATGCACTTCGGATTTGGGAATCCCCGGATCGCGCGCCGGATTCCACTCCCACGACCAAGCGGGGGCACCTTCTTTCCGTCCATCAATTACGACGAAACTGCCGCTCTTCTGCTCCTCGGCGATCAGGAAGCCATTTCCAAACTCGACAGCCGCCACGCCGCGAGAGGCGGCGAGACAGGCGAGCAGAAATACTCTTCTGGAGATTTCCGTCATCGGAACGTTATCACCATTCCTCTCACGAACTTGCAGGAATAGCGAACGCTTGGACGCCCGGAATAGGTTAAAGTGTCTCGGACGAGCACGGCGCTCCTGTCCGCTGGATCGTCATGCTCGAACCGGATGTGCTTCGCGTCGAGAACCGCAGCCGTTTCTTCCGGCACAGTCAGGAAGGCGATGGCTTCGCTCGCGCGCGCCTTCTGTCCGTTCGTCTCCACCTTGACCTTTAGCGTGTCTCCGCTCACCGCGAAGCGGGCGGCGTTCGTGACGATCATGCCGTAAGTGGCGACGTCAGACGTCTCGCCCGGTCTATACTTCGCCGCGACGCCGCCGTTTTCCCCGATCGTGACGGCGACATTGCGGAAAGCGATCGGATTGTCCGGACGGATGAAGCCTTCTTCGACCGTCAACCGCGGCCAATCGGCGAGGCCGTTTCTGTCAACGGTCACCGAACCGCCGACGGCCCATGTGCCGCCGCCGATTTTCGTGACGCTCGCCACATATTGCGCGGAACCGCCGTTGTTGAACTTGATCGGAGACTTCAGCTCGAACATCTCGCCCGCGTCCACGCGAACCATTGAGCCCGACGAGTAGAACCTAATCTGCCGGTTGGGTTGATCGACCGTCTGGACGCCTATTGGATGAAGCACGACCTTGCCCTGAACCGTCATTCCGATATCCTTGAATGACGCCGGATTGGAACCCCAGCTTTCCGCGTTCTCGAATTCCAGCGTCGTCAGGGTCGCGGTCTTGGGTCCATAGAGGAAATACGTGCCCGTGTATGTATTGTTCGCTGTAAAGCGGTACGTGTTCGTATAGTAATTGTCGCCAGGCTGGAAACTCATGCATCCGGCACCGCTCACGACGGAATCTATGACGAGCGAGATCCCGCTCTTGGCAGACCGGAAGTCGAGCGAGCTGTCGCTGCCCGCCGTGCCGTACACGTAAAGCCGTCCGTCCAGATGCAGTTCCTCGCCGTCCGGCGCCGTCGGCCTGAACAACGCATAGTTCCCGGCTCGTACATCGCCCGTGATTCTGTTGAGATCGTTACCGGTGTATCCCATATCCCATTGAGCCTTTGAACTACTCGTCCCCGCGACCGTAACCGAATCGCCGGGAATTGTGTAGTCGCCTGTCATGCCCCAGGAAACGAGTTTTTTGCCGCCCCCGATCGAATAGTCCGCCCCGGCATGCATGACCTTGCTGTCCGACCATTTGTTCGCGTCTGTCGGATAGATGAAGGCCTGCGAACTGCCAGACGCCACAGTGACAATCTGCGACATCTCCGCATAGACCGTCTGCATCCCGCCGTCCGTCTCCACCGTGAACTTCGCGGACGGCAGCCCCGTCGCGGCGAGGTCTTCCGGCTTCGCGAAGTCGGAAGCCGTCACGGTCTTCACGGACGTCGGCACCTTCAAGAACGGAACTTTGAGCCCGCGCGTCGCCAGCGGATAGACGGGAATCGGCCACCCGGTGCATTCGCCGTTCAGCGTCAACACGCCGGACTCCCCCGTCGTCTCGTCGTAGGAGAGGCGAATCGCCCCGCCGTCAAATGCAAGGCCGCTCACCTCGACCTCGTCGCCAGGAACGACGTACAACTCTCCGCCGGACGCAACGCTGACGCCGCCGCTCCCGGCATTGGAGAACCCAGAGGCGAACTTCACATTGCCGCCATCAACGACGAAAGGCTCGGAAAGCGACATCGCCGACGCAAGTGTCAACGTTCCCGCGCCAGTCTTGGAAAGCGCACCGGAGCCCGTTATCGGCCACTCGATGCGCAGCGACTTTCCCGACGGGACGCTGATGCTCCCACCCGTCGCCTTAACTGTTATGCCGCGGTTCAGAGAGGATGAGAGCGCGACGTCCGCACCTTGACATTCTAGCGTCGTGCCATCTTCAAGAGAAATCGCGTCCGCCCTGAACGAAGACAACGCACCACCCAAAGAGTTGCCCGTCGTGAACGCGAAGACCGCATTTGTGCCGTACGCCGAGATGCTGCCGAGATAGCTCGTGTTGTCACCCGTGAAGATCGTCTGCCCGGCGGACATGAGCGCGTTCGGATAAGGGCCGACTTTCAGGCCTGTCCCCTCCGCGCCTGTGAACGCCGCGTCCCAGTATGTGAGATACCATCCGGTGCCGCTGTTGTGCGTGCTATGGAGGCGGAACGGCGCAGAATCCGGCGACGTCACCTCCACCGCTCCGCAGATGTGGGCCGCCTGTCCGTTGCTGCTCATCCACGTGCGGTAGTAGCCGTTGGCGAGGATCAGCTTCGTGAACGTATGCGTACCGACATGCTCCTTGAAAAACACGCCCTCGCTCTCGCCTACGATGCCGAACTGGAGCGAATCGCCCGCGAACCCCTGCGAGTAGTCGCCGCGCAGGTAGTGCCCGTTCGCCACGAGGTAGTTGTTGCCAGCCTCCGGTGCCTTGCCGCTCGCCCAGCCGTAGGCGTTCGTGAAACCATTGTCGGAATCCTTGGTAAGGTTCACCGTCGCCGCACCTGCTGTTACGGCAAACAGGCAAACCGCGACTGCCACCATCGTTCGTTTCATAGAAAACTTCTCCTGTAGGGGTGAGGTTGCTTGAAAGTATAGCACATACCCCGCAAATCCTCCACTCCCCAAAATTGGGGAGGGGGCATGCTGCCATATAGCCGCATCCGCGCCTACACGCCCTCGACCTCTTCGCCAGAAATATATCCGTCACGACTCCTGAAAAAGTTGCAAAAGTCGACGTCGGCACCGTCTAAAAAGTTGCAAAAGTTGTCGCAACTAGAATCCAAAATGTTGCAGATTGACAATATCATGCTGTATATGGTACAATTCATGCGTTTTATTTCACCCCATTAGGAGTTTTTATGGCGGAATTAAGACGGAAGTTCTACAACAGCCTGTTGCGCTGGAAAAGCGCAAAGCATCAAGAATGCCTTCTCGTCAAGGGTGCGCGGCAGATTGGAAAAACCTTCATTGTCGAGAAGTTCGGACGGGAGCAGTACGAGAGCTTCATAGAAATAAACTTCATCCTGGATCCGGACGCCTGCTCGATATTCGACGGAAGCCTAAAGGCGGAAGACCTCTATCGGAAGATTTCAGCGTTTGATGCGACGAAACGTCTGATCCCGGGAAAGACTCTGATTTTTCTCGACGAAATCCAGGAGTGCGCGAATGCGCGAACAGCATTGAAGTCGTTCGCGCTGGACGGACGATTCGATGTCGTTGCTTCCGGCTCTCTGCTGGGAATCAAATACAAAAACAAGAAGTCACAAGAACGTCACATGCCGAAATCCATTCCCGTCGGCTACGAGCGACAGGTTGTGATGCATTCTCTGGACTTTGAAGAATTTCTATGGGGCCGCGGCATCACGGAGGATGCCATTGAAGTCTTGAAAGGATATTGCGAGAGGCGGGAGGCCGTTCCCGAAGCCGTGAATCGCAAATATGCCGATCTGCTCAAGGAGTATATGATCGTCGGTGGCATGCCGGCAGTCGTTAATGCGTATGTCGCCTGCGGCGATTTTGGACCCGTGCAGGAAGAGCAGGAGAAAATACTCGCCTCCTATGTCGACGACATCCACAAGTACGCCGACACGACGGACATCCCTAAGATCGAAGCCTGCTACCGGGCGATTCCCCGTCTTCTGGCGAAGGAGAACCGCAAGTTCAAATACGCGGAAGTGGAAAAAGGCGGCAGCGAACGGAAGTATGCGTCGTCTGTGGATTGGCTCTGCGATGCCTCTTTGGCTTCGCGTGCGCTGAATATCACGGTCGCGGAAGTCCCGATCAACGCCCATGTCCGAGATGGATGGTTCAAACTGTATCTCACGGACATCGGCCTGCTCTCCGCGCTCTATGGCACGGAGACCAAAGGACTGCTGTATGCCGACCGGCTGAAAGGCAACGCGAAAGGAGGCCTTTACGAGAATCTGATTGCCGGCATGCTTGAGCGAAAAAAAATCCCGCTGTATTATTTCAAGACTGAAAAGGGAACGCGCGAGGTTGAATTCGCGATGGAGCGAGATGGCGGAATCGTGCCTGTCGAAGTGAAGGCGTCAAATGGCGCGACCTTGTCGTTGAACGAAGTTCTGGAACTGCCGCAGGTACCATACGGATACAAGTTCGTCGATGGCAATGTCGGCGTTTCCGGCAAAAAAGTCACCCTGCCCCACTACATGGCGATGTTCATCTGATCATGCCGCACAACCCGTACGATATGCACTTCCCGGCAAAGGCTTCGTTCCTTTTGTGCGCGTTCCTTCTCGCCTCGCCGTGCGCAAAGGCGGCGACGAACCATGTCTTCGCCACGGCGGCGGAGCTGGCGCAGGCGCTGAAAGCCGGCTACGCCTCGACAGGCTACGCCAAGTTCGACCTGACCGTGACGGTGACATTCCCCCCGAAAACCATGAGCCGCACGTTCTCCGCCGAAGACGCCACCGGCCCCGTCGTCCTGCGCGAGGTGTCCACATGGCCCACCCCGAAAAACGCTCCGCTCCCGCAGCTCCACAGAGGGGACAAGATACACGCCGTCGGCTACATCGTGCGTCACGACACGACCGGGACGTCGATGGCGGAGGTGAAGTCCTTCCAGACGCTCTCGTCCTCGACGCTCCCGCCCGTCGCCGCCGTGGCGGCGGAATGTCTCCGCGACCCGATGTGGCAGGACCGTCCGGTGAGGCTGAACGGCGTCGTGCAGGATGCGTTCAGGGACGAGATCGACACCTATTGGAACTATCTCGTGATTCGTTCCGGACGCGAAACCGTCTATGCGTCGTTCACGACGGACGGATCGGACGGCGAGAGGCTGCGGTCCGTCGTCGGGGCGGAAATCGAAATCGAGGGCCTCAACACGTCGTTCAACAACGGCAACAGGCGCATGATCGGGCAGGCCCTGCTCACAACGGGATGGGACTGCGTGAGGATCATCAAGCAAGCGCCGGAAGACCCCTTCGCAGTGCCCGTCCTCGACGACTCGTACGACACCTCGGATGCGATCGCGAGCGGGATAGGCAGGCGTCGCGTACAGGGTCGCGTAATCGCCGTATGGCATGGCGACAGGTTCCTGATGCGCACCTTGGACAATGCGCGAATCGTCCGCGTCGACCTCGCCGAGAAGGCTCCACCGAAGTACGGCCAGTGCGTCGAGGCGGCGGGCATGCCGGAAACAGACCTCTACCGCCTCAACCTCTCGCGCGCCGTGTGGCGCAAGGCGGCGGAGGAGGAGGCTGCGACCGAACCCGAGGCGAAGGACGTCACGACAAAGGACCTGACGACATCGATGTGGGGCGGCAAGGGGCTGCAGACAGACTACCACGGTCGCGTCGTTCGCATGAAGGGAGTCGTCAGGAGCATGCCTTCGCCGAACGGAGACGGACGGCTCATCATCGAATGCGACAGGCAGACGGTGCCGGTGGACGCAAGCTCATGCCTGGAGGCGTTCAAGGGCGTGGAGATAGGATGCACGATCTCGGCCGCCGGCATCTGCATCATGGAATGCGAGAACTGGCGTCCGAACGCGCCGTTTCCTCACATCGAGGGATTCGCAATTGTCGTCCGCACGCCGGACGACATCCGCATCCTGTCGCGTCCGCCGTGGTGGACTCCCGGACGGCTGATGGCGGTGATCGGCACGCTGCTCGGGCTGCTCGCCTGGATATTCGTGTGGAACAGGATGCTCAACCGCAGGGCGGAGAAGCGCGGAAAGGCACTTGCGGCGGAGCAGGTCGCGCACGTCACCTCGGACCTGAAGGTCTATGAGCGCACACGCCTCGCGGTCGAGCTTCACGACTCGCTCTCGCAGAACCTCACCGGCGTATCGCTCGCCATCCGGGCGGCCAACAGGCTCGCCGACTCCGACCCCGGCGGCATGCGCAAGTCGCTCGACCTCGCGGCGAAATCGCTCGACTCCTGCCGCGAAGAGCTGCGCAACTGCCTGTGGGACCTCAGAAACCAGACGCTCGAAGAAGCAAGCATGGACGAGGCCATCCGCCAAACTCTCAAGCCGCATATTGGAGACGCGAACCTCACTGTCCGCTTCAGCGTTCCGCGCGAAAAGCTTTCGGACAACACCACGCACTCGATCCTGCACATCATCCGTGAACTCGCCTCGAATGCCGTGCGGCACGGGAATGCAACCGAAATCAAAGTCGCTGGAGCAATCGAGAACGACCGACTTCTCTTCTCCGTCTCTGACAATGGCTGCGGCTTCAACCCTGAAAACCGCCCAACCATCGCTGACGGCCATTTCGGACTTCAAGGCATACAAGACCGCGTGGAAGCCTTTGAAGGCGAGATGACCCTGCAGAGCGCTCCGGGCAAAGGCACGAAAGCCACAATATCCATCAGGCTGAAGTCGTCCCAGATGTCCCCAATGTCCCATTCGTCCCAGACGTCCCAGAGATCACAACCATGAAGAGCAAGATCAAAGTCCTAATTGCCGACGACCACACAATCGTGCGGATCGGACTAACCACCCTTCTCAACGCGGAATCCGACATAGAGGTCGTTGGCGAAGCCAGGAACGGCGAAATGGCCGTGAAGGAGGCGCTGCGGCTCACGCCGGACATCGTGGTAATGGACCTCATGATGCCGAAGAAGGACGGCGCAGAGGCGACGGCTGAGCTTCACGAGAGGCTTCCCTCCGCAAAGGTCATAATACTCACGACGTTCGGCGCCTCCGACGGCATCGCGCACGCCCTTGAATCCGGCGCCGCAGGGGCGCTCATGAAAACAGCAGACGACGCCGCGATAGTCTCCACCATCCGCGCGGTCGCCGGCGGCAGGACCGTCATATCCGCCGACATAAAGCGGCTTCTAGCCAACGACCCGCCAGTTCCGACTCTCACGCCGCGGCAGCTGGAGGTCCTTAGCTCCATGACGCGCGGACTCACAAACCGCGACATCGCGAACCAGCTCGGCATCTGCATCGACCGGGTAAACGACCAGGTCGCCGCCATCCTCACGAAGATCGGAGCCGCCAACCGAACGGAAGCCGTCGCCATCGCCCTGCGCAAGCATCTATTCAAGATCTAGGGCGTCATGCCAAGAAGCAGCGCCGCCCCCCAAGCTCCCGGCACGCGGCTGAACTCAAGTCGGCCCCGTCGTCTTTGCGTCTGGTGCCGAAGGCGGGACTCGAACCCGCACGCGGGAAACTCCGCAGGGGATTTTAAGTCCCCGGTGTCTGCCATTCCACCACTCCGGCGCGAACGGGCATATTATAGCAAATCAAGCGGAATCTTGCGCTCGGCTCTCGCCGAAGATCGTCGCGTAGGCGAACATGACCGCAAAGCATATTATCGGAATGAAGAACGACGCGCGAATCGCCCCGGAGGAAGTCCTGAGGTTCGCGTCCCATGTGAAGTCCATCATCGGCACAAGCGAGAAGAACACCGACTCCTTCGCGCTGATCACGTCGGCCATCCACGGCGTTATCACCGCGCCGCCGAGGATCGCCATTATCATGCCTGGGCCTCCCAGCTTGAAGCACTTGGGGTCGAGCCCGCCCAGCGCGATGCCGTATATCGTCGGGAAGAGTATCGCCATGAAGAGCGATATCCCCATCAGGCAGAGCATGTTGCCCGAGAACGGCACGCCGCACGCCGTGAACAGCACGTTCGACGGCAGGTATATCGTGCCGAGGCAGCACGCCGCCCCCAGCAGGCAGTACGTGGCCATGATCTTCCACGGCGCAATCCACTTCATCGCATACGAGCCACCCCAGCAGTTCGCGATGTGGATAGCTATCGCAAGGATGTAGTAGTTGGCCGACACCTCCGGCGTGACGCGGAGCTCCATCTGGCCGTATGCGTTCATCCACGTCCATACCGCGATCTGCATGCCGACGTAGGCGAAGAGCGCGACGAGCCCGCATATGTAGCGGGGCCTGCGGACAAGCGCGAAAAGCGACTCGCGGTACGCCTTCATCATGAGGATGCACACGAACGGACCGATCATGCCAGTCAGCATCCAGCAGAGCTTGTCCATGTTCGGGAAGAGCCAGCCGGTGACGACGAACGGAACCGCCGTGAGAAGCGCCGCGCCCAGCACGTGGAGGACCCTGCGGCGCAGAGGCCCCTTCTGCGCCTTTGCCTCGACTTCAGTGTATATCCTGTGCCGGAGGAAGTAGAGCCATATCGCAAGCAAAAGAACGCAGAGCCCGACGTACGGCACGCATATCCACACGAGCTCGCCGTGTATTATGCCCTTTAGCACGTCGGGCGCCATCGCCGCGCGCTCTTCGACGGTGGCGGGGTTGAGGTGCGCCAGGATGACCTTCTGCGCCAGGAAGATGCCGACTATGGAGCCGACGGGGTTGACCGCCTGCGCGAAGTTCAGCCGCCGGATTGCGCTCTTCGGGTCGCCGATCGCCAGAACGCACGGATTCGACGACGCCTCGAGTATCGCGCAGCCGCCGGCCACCACGAATATGCCGATGAAGTAGTAGTCGAAGCTCTGCTCGATGCAGGCCGGTATGTACAGCAGCGCACCAACCACGTACGTGCCGAGACCGATCAGTATGCCGGTGCGGAACGAGAACTCCTCCACCAGGATCGACGTGAAGAGCGCAAGCACCGCGTATGCGCCGTAGAACGAGACCTGGACAAGTACCGCACGGTCCTGGTCCATGGAGAAGATGCGCTGGAACGCCGGGACGAGGTTGTCCGACATGTTGTTGACGACGCCCCACAGGGCAAAGTTCAGGACCAGCAGGAACACCGTCAGGAACGCATTCTTCTTCATGGCTTCACTTGTACGGGCACATCATAGCAAATCAATCGGAATCTTGCGCTCGGCGCCGGGGAGATCCGCGACGAAGCGCGGCAGCGCGAGGCCTCCGATCCTGGCGGCGCAGTAGCGCTCTATCTCCTTCGCCCTTTCCAGCGGCACCCGGAAACGCTCCAGCCCCAAGACCGGGTCGCACAGGAACACGTAGTATGGCCTTATGCGCGCGGCGGAAAGCGCCCGCAGGAGCGCCAGCATCTTCCGCGGCGTGTCGTTGACGCCCTTCAGGAGCACAGTCTGCGACGAGACCGGGATGCCGCGCGTGACCAGCCTCGCCGCCGCCCCACGCGCCGCGGCGGCCTCGGACGCGGTGTTTATGTGGACGTTCGCCCAGACCTTGCCGGACTTCGCCAACAGCCGGGCCAGGCGGTCCGTTACGCGCGTCGGCCTGGACACTGGCGCGCGCGTGCAGATTCGGACGATCTCGACCTGGGGGAGCTCGGCGAATGCGTCCACAAGCGCCGCGACGCGCGAGTCGGGCAGCGTGAGCACGTCGCCGCCGGAGAGAAGAACGTCCCTCACCTTCGGGTGCCGGCGGACGTATTCGACGCAGCGCGCCAGGTCGGCGGATGTCTCGACCGTCGGCGTCCGGCCGAGTATCCACCGCCGTGTGCAATGCGCGCATCGGGAGAAGCACCGGTCCGTGGTCATCACCAGGACCCTATCAGGGAAGCGCTGCGTCAGCCCCGGCGCCTTCTGCGCCTCCGAAAGCTCGCCGAAAGGGTCTTCGGAAAGCGCCGCGCCTCTCACCCGCCCCGTCATTCGTCGAACAGCGATGCGGGGATGAAGCACGAGGCGAGCGCGTGGTCATGCACGGTCTTGACCATGACCCTGAGGTCTCGTCCTCGAAGGTTCTTGAAAGCCTCGGCCCACGCGCCGTTGAGCCGCAGCGTCAGCACCCCGGCGTCGGAGAGGAAGTCGGTCACGACCATCTCCTTCGGGCTGTAGCGGATGCCGGTGCCGAGGGCCTTTGACAGCGCCTCCTTGGCGCACCAGAACTTGATGACGGTCTGCGAGGCGTTCGCCGACTGCGCCGCGAGCTCAAGCTCCTCAGGGGTGAAGACGCCGCCGGTGAACTCCTCTGAGAGGTCGCGTCCGGTGAACTCGACGTCCACCCCCACCCTTGCGCTCGCCGCCGTGATCGCGACCACGAACTTCGCTGTGTGGGCGATGGCGATGTCGAGCTTGGTCGTGAGGAAGTCGCTCCATGCGCCGAGGGCGTGCGGCTTGCCGGAGCCGTCGGCCCATATGCGCACGTCGGCGTCGCTCCAGCGCGCCTGGTAGTAGGTCGTCAGGAAGCGGCGGACGGCCTCCTTGACGGCCACGCGCCCGAACAGCCACTCGGTGCGCCGCGAGGCTGAACCGGTCATCTCGGAGAACTCCTTGCGTTCGGCCGCGTCGAGGGCGACATGCGAAAGCGCCTTGAGCCAAAGCTCCTCGTTGCGCTCGAAGACGACATACGGCACGTCGGTGATGAACGCCGACGAGAAGTCGGTCGCCGGCTCCCCTAGAAGCTCCGGCGCAAGCGGGGCGGTGAGGAACGTCATCGCGGGCTGCAGGATCATCTGCCTGTACTCCGCCGGCATGCGCTCGACGAGCTCCTCCCAGCCGGAGACCGTCATCAGCTCGTTGCCGTTGCCGTCAGTGACGGCTATGTCGCATATCTGGCTCTTGGGCGTCACCCCGGCGAAGCGCAGGTAGCAGCGAAGCCTGGCGCCTTCCTTTGGCATCGGTCCGCCGAACGAGAGCCTGCGCAGGCGGAACGGGAAGGAGAACGCCCCTGCGAGGCGCTCATGGCTGCGCCAGAGGGTGAACCCGCTCGTGACGATCTCGAGGAGCAGCGGGTTGACCACCCAGACCGGGAAGCGGGTGAACGCGACGTTCCCGGCCAGCGGCGGCACGGACACCTCGTAGTCCACGCCGCTCTCGCTCCAGGCGTCGACGAACTGGATGCCGCGCAGGCGGCGTCCGAAGCAGATCCGCAAGGGGTAGATGTCGCGGCCCGACCAATGGACGCTCCGCGGCTTCGGCAACGGCGGCGGGGACGCGGGGCGTGCCGGCGGCGTGAAGTCCGAGAGGACGCACGTCGCCTCCATCACCGGCCAGGTGTAGGCGCTGTTCGGCGAATCGTCGCGTATCTGCACCTTGACCGCATGTTCTTCCGGGCTGCGCGCCGGGACGCTCGACGCGCGGACATAGAGCCTGAGCTCGCCCTTGCGGAAGGAAACGTTCCTGCGGCAGTTGAGGTCCTCTATGCGCAGGAGGCGCCTGTTGGGGAAGACGAGCTCCGCCGTCTCGGCCATGACCTCCGCGCCGACGGAGAGCGTGAGCAGAATCAGTCCCTTGAGGTTCGGGTCGGAGTAGCTGAGCTGGCTAGTGCCGAGGGCGTAGTCCCCGATAAATGGATGCTCGCTCAGGCGGAAGAGCTTGGTGATCTCGACAGAGACGCCGGGGCTGGACGCAATCACGTCGGCGTCGGAGACGAGGGGGTTCATGGCGCCGAAGTCGAACTGGCGCTGCAGACGCGCCTGCTGTGCGATCGCCGCGGCGCGCGCCGCGGCCTTCGCCCCGCGTCCGCGCGGCTCGGCGAGGAAGGAGGCGCCGTGGAGCATCGATCCGTCCGAGAGGAGAGTCAGTCGCGGGAACGACCTCGAAAGGCGCATCTCGGAGTTCTTCCTCACCTCGAGGGATATGGCGGAGTCGAAGTCTATCCGCCGCGCGCCGCGTCGGCGGTACGCCCCGGAGACGTCCATCTGCGCACCGAGGGCCACGAGCTGGCCGATGGCGTGCTGCAGCTGGAGTAGCCCGCGGCGGTGTATGGAGTCGAGCGCTATGGCGGCGTGCTCCTCGTCCCTGAGCGTGTCCCCGACCGCCACGGTCATGAGTCCGCGCGGACCAACCTCGAGGAAGACGCGGTAGCCGTCGGCGTACATGCGGCGCACGGTGTCGACGAATCGCACCGGCATCGCCCAGCGCCCGCCGATGTCCTTGTGCGCCGCCCTGAGGCGCGAAGGAAGCCTGTCCGCCGTCGCGCAGGAATAGACGTCGATGTCAGGCGAGTGGCGCATCCAGCCGGCGGCGAACTTCCGGATCGCGGGTACGAGCGACTCGCACATGGGGGTGTTGAACGGGCGGTCCAAGGCCAGGCGCATCGCGCGGACGCCTGCGGCGGCGAATGCGTCCAGGGCCTGGTCGGCGAAGTCCTTGGCGACCGCATAGGTCTTTTGCCGCGGCGAGAAGTCCACGGCGAGGGTGGCCTTTCCAGGCGGGAAGGACGACAGGACGGCCTCGGCCTCGTCGGGGTGGCGCGTGAGCACGGTCACCATCGCGACCTCCGGCAGGCCTCCGTGGTTCACGGCCTTGTGCACGATGCGGTAGATGTCGGAGATGACCCGCAGCCTGTCCGGACGCGACGGCTCCGCGCCTGCGGCGCCCGAGAGCATCATCGCGGCAAGGTCTCCTCCGGCGAAGCCAACCACGCCGTCTGGCGAGAGCCCGAACGCCGCAAGCAACCTAGTGAGGGCCACGCACCCAGCGTATGTGGAGACTAGGGCCTGCGCGTACGCGCCGGAGCGGTAGATGTCGGCGTCGTGCCGGTAGTATGGCGCGGGCGGGAAGATGAACGATGACGGCGTGAACTCGGGGTCGCCCGCGAGCGCCTCCTCCAGCTCGTCGAACGCCGCGCGGCAGGCAGGGTGGAGAATGGCGATGTCGCGCAGCATGTCAGGGTAGAAGCTCATGACGCCCGGATACACGAACGCGAGGCGTCCGCGCCCCTCGCCGAGGAGCTTGTCCCGGAAGTAGTATGTGCCGCTCTTGTCGCGCAGGCGCTGCACGCCGCCGCCCTCCAGGCGGCGCACGGCCGACACGAGGCGCGCGCGCAGCGCCG
>JAFRBA010000219.1 GCA_017405115.1 Kiritimatiellia bacterium | reverse complement strand
CGGCGACCGCCTGCTGCCCTAGCCACCAAGCACAAAGATTCAAAGATTCAGATTTGGGAGATCTCACCTCACGAAACGAGACAACGCCGCCTTGCCGTCCGACGCTGCTCCCGACCCGGATTTCGGCGGTCCCGGCGGCATGGCCCCCTGGCAGTCAACCGAGTCTCTGGCTTTTGCTTTCGCATACACCAACCGAGGTGAACCGGCCTCCCCGCGGCCATGCCGCACCGCCGAAAGTCCTCTCGCTCGCACGTCGGCCCGGCCAGGCGGCTACTGGCGGCGCAATTGGTTCGCGACGGGGCGCGGAGAGGTGGTGCCGCACGAGAGCACTTTCGCGGGTCCGACGGGATTTTGACCCCCGTGCGCACGGGCGAGCGCGCTGCGTGAGCGTCAGAATCCTGTCGGGGGCGCCCGCGAATGCGGTTCGGGCGGTGCCGCCACGCAGCGCCCCATGAGCAAATTATGCATTCGCACGATTCGCGGATGCGCCCCATGTGGCGAAGCTCCGGGGTTTTTGGTATACTTCCACCCATGAACGCAAAAACGAAGCTGGCCACATTCGGCCTCATCCCGCTCGCAGCCGCCATCGCCGGATGCGCAACCCCGGCCGGCAGGCCGGCGGCCCCCGCACACGACACTCTCATCTGCCACCGCGGGGAGTCCAAGGACGCCCCCGAGAACACCATGCCCGCCTACCGCATGGCCGTCGACCGCGGCTTCGGCTTCGAGTGCGACATCTACCTATCGGCGGACGAACGCGTCTTCACCTTCCACGACACCACGCTGACGCGCACCACGGCGGGCGCATGCACGAAGAAGTGCAGCGAGGCCAGCTGGGAGACGGAGATCAGCAAGCTAGACGTCGGCGGATGGGGCAAATGGAAAGGCTCCAAGTTCTCACCGACGCGCCCCGCGCTCCTCTCGGAGCTTCTGGAGCTCGCGCGCGACGGCCGCTACATCTACGTCGAGGTCAAGCCTGGCCCGGCGATCGTGCCGCACATCAAGAAGGTCTTCGACGCCCAGACAAGGGCGACCCCGCGCAACACGCTGTTCATCAGCTTCAACAGGGAGAGCTGCAAGGCGCTCAAGGAGCAGATGCCGGAGTACAAGGTCTACTGGCTCACCGGCTCCCAGACCAAGGGCGCGGACGGCAATCGGGTTCCGATCACGGTTGACTACGTCCTCAACGGCCTGCGCGAGACCGGCGCCGACGGCGTGGACTGCCACTTCGACCCGGAGATCGTCACCGCCGACTTCATAAGGCAGGTCCGCGACAAGGGCTACGAGTTCCACGCATGGACCATCGACGAACTGGACACGACCCTGAAGGCGTTCAAGAACGGCGCGCAGACCGTCACGACGAACTGCGCGAAGAAGCAGCTCGACGAATACGAGCGGCGCGCGCGCTGACCGCGCCGGCTCAGTCGACCCTGTCCCTGCGGTAGAACGCCGCGCGCGCGAGGAATATCGCCGCCGCGCCGAGCGCATACGTTCCGCCGAAGATCGCCATGCCGGCCTGGAGCGAATAGTGATCGCCGACCTTGCCCAGGATCCACGTCGCAGGGCATCCGAGGAAGAACGCGCCGCAGAGGTACATTCCCATCGCGGCGGACCTGAACCGCGGCGCCACGACATCGAAGAGGCCTGCGTAGAGGTTGCAGTCGAAGAAGCCGCCGCCGAGGCCGAAGACGAACATCATAAGGCAGCTGAGCCACAGCGTCGGCACGAGAACCATGCCCGCCATCGTAGGCGCGGAAAGCGCAAGGCCGATCGCCATTATCGTGAGGCGAATTCCGGGCTTCGCGCGGGAAAGGCAGTCGGAGGTCCTTGCTCCGACGGCGATGCCGATGAAACTGCCGAGGTAGAACCAGAAGACGGAGTGGAACGCGGCGGATCCGGGCGTAAGGCCCCACTCCGCCTTCTGCTGCATGAACGCCGGCATCCACGTGCGGAAGCAGTTCGACCCGAAGACCAGCATGCCGAAGGCGAACGTGAGTAGAAGCGCGGACGGCTTGGAGAAGAACGCGGCGCACGCCTCGGAGAACTTCGGCTTGTCGTCCGCGCCGTCGACCTTCAGCGCAGGGGTGTCTCGAAGGAGGAAGGCGAGCGCGAAGACCCAGGCCACGGCGATGCCGCCGAACGTCCAGAACGAGATGCGCCAGCCGCTCTGCGACGCGCCGCCCAGCCAGCCGGCGAGCACGCTGGAGACGAGTATCCCCACGTAGAGCGCGCTCTGGTAGATCGAAAGGGCCGTCGAGCGAGTCTCGGTGTGGTACTGCGCGATGAGCGACGACGCCGGGCCAGGTATCATGCACTGCCCGACGCCGTTCATGAGCCCGTAGAGGACGAAGAACATCAGCATCGAGTCGGCGAAGCCGGTGAAGAAGACGCTCGTCGAGAACAGCGCCGTGCCGATCACGATGACCCATTTGCGCCGGAAGAAGTCCGCCGCCAGCCCCGCAAACGGCACCATGCAGCCGTAGGCGAAGAGGAAGATGGTGCGCGAGAGCCCGAGCTGCGCATCCGTCGCGCCGTGGCCCGCGAGGTCGGCCCTGATCTGCGGCAGGGACGCGTTGAACACCTGCCTGGCGGAGTGCATCAGGAAGTACGTGACCGCCAGGAGGCCCAGCATCAGCCACTTGTAGCGCGCGTCGCTCTTCTCTTCGGCCGTCATGCCCTCCCCCTTTTTGCCACCAACAGCGGCGTCAGACGGTGATCTGGCCTTCCGCCGCGCCGACCTTGCCGTCCTCGACGCCCATCTTCTTGAGGTCGATGTCGACGATTCCGAGCGGCTTGTTCGTGCGCCACGCCCCGCGCGTGAAGTCCGGGATGTCGTAGGTGCGTCCACGCGCATCGGCAGACCTCTCGGTGAGCTCGCACAGGCAGGAAGTCGCCGCAAGGTCGTATACGTCCATGTCCAGCGGCAGGCCCTGCTGCAGGCAGTAGACCCAGCGCGAGTCCATGATGAAGTCCATTCCGCCGTGTCCGCCGACCCGCTTGGCGAGCTCTCCGACGGTCTTCCAGAGGGGATGGCGATACTTCTCGCGCACCTCCTTGGCCTTCTTCTCGTCGTACCAGGCATGCGCGCCAGAACCCGGCTTCTCCTCGAAGACGACCCTGTACGGATAGTCGCAGATCGCGCCCTTTGTGCCCGTGACGAGCTGGATGCGGGAGTATGGGCGCGGGGACGAGACGTCGTGCTGGATCAGCATCGAGCGGCCAAGGGCGGTTTTTATGAGGGTCGAGTTCATGTCCGCCATCTTCACCTTGGAAAGGCGGCGCGGGTTGTCCGGCTTGAGGTTCGCCTCCATGTAGGCGCGGAAGTTCACCTGGTTGGAGTCGATCGAGACGAGGTGGTCGAGCCTGTCGCCGCGGTTGATGTCGAACGTGAGGCAGAGGGGCACGAGCCCGTGCGTCGGGTACCTGTTGCCCCCGTTGACGCGGTTCTCGTCGAATCGCCAGCACTCGCAGCCGGGCCACTCCGTCGAGCACATGTGCCTGAGGTCGTGTATGTATGCGCCCTCCGCGTGCACGAGCTCGCCCAGCATGCCGAGCTTCGCGAGGTTGAACGTCAGCATCTCGATCTCGCCGTAGCAGCAGTTCTCGAGCTGCATGCAGTGGCGCATGGTCTTCTCGCTGGTCTCGACCAGCTCCCAGCAGTCGTCGACGGTTAAGGCGCTCGGAACCTCCGTGAAGACGTGCTTGCCGCCCTTCATCGCGGCGAGCTGCACCGGGACGTGGAGCGCCCACGGAGTCGTGTTGTACACGACGTCGACGTTCGGGTCTTCGCAGAGGCTGCGCCACGCCTCGTCGCCGAGATACTCCTTCGCCTTTGGGCGCTTCTTGTTGGCAAGCATCGTCTGCGCCTTGGCGATCTTGTCGGGCACGTTGTCGCATATCGCGGTCACGGTGACGCCCGGAAGGTTGCACATGCGCCCGACGACGCCGCAGCCGCGGCTGCCCATGCCGACGACGCCGAGCCGGATGTGCGGCAACTTCGGCGCGGCGAACCCGTGCATCGGCGACCCCGG
>JAFRBA010000218.1 GCA_017405115.1 Kiritimatiellia bacterium | reverse complement strand
CGGAGACTGCCGCCGAGGGGAGTGTCTCGTCACGGCATATTGTCGAAACGCTCTGCCGTGCGCGATTCCGGATTGTCGAGACCGAGCGACAACCCCGCAGCGACCCCGCACTTAACTAACCGATTACCAAGGCATGCACCAGACGGAATGACACCTGGTCAATGGCGATTATTACCGCTCGGGACCGACAAGTGCGACGGTCATACGCTGTAGTACTCTTCCCAGCCACGGCGGACTGGCGGCGCCAGCATGGCGTTCGCCTCGGCGTCGCCGACGACCTGTTTCGCTACGGGGTCGAACTTTATCCCGCGGTTCAGGCGCTGTGCTATGCAGCCGAGCGTGAAGACCTGCGAAAGCGGGCCCGCCACCGAGAACGGGGATGTCGTCTTAGTCTCGCCTCGCACGGCGCGCAGGAAGTTCGCGTAGTGCCCGACCGGCCAGTCTTTCTGCTCGTTGCGGAGCTCCCAGCCTGGCAGCTCGGACTCCTCGGCCCCGCACCTGAGCAGCGGCACGTTGTGCGAGCCGCCCTGCCACACGGTGCCGTCCTCCATCCATATCTCCTTGCCGGCCGGCAGCGACTCGACTTTGTCGAATGTCTGGGAGCCGCTCTTCGGGATGCCGTCCGCCCCCCTGACCACGAACCCCTTCGGCAGCTCGGGATAGTTGCCTATGCCCTCGCGCCAGACGATGTCGATGGCCTTGCGGCCTTCCTTCGGGGGAAACCTGAACGTAACCGTGTCGACCATCGGGAAGACATACTCGTTCCATCCGGAGACGTCCGAGATCGCCACCTCCGTCGGCAGGCCGAGGGCGAAGAACTCGTGGATGCCGTCGATGATGTGCGCGCCCCAGTCGCCGAGACATCCATTGCCAAGCTTGAACCAGCTGCGCCACTCGCCGTAGTGGAGGTCCTTGGAGAACGGCAGGTCGTCCGGCACGGTGCCGAGCCACGTCTGCCAGTCCTTGGCGGACATCGTCTCGGGCAGCGGCGAGGTCGTCACGGGGATCCTCGTGACCTTGCCGTTCCACTTGTGCCAGCGGCGGGAGTAGTTCATGTGCGCCTCGATCCTGGCCACCCTGTTCGGGTCGATGACGCCGTTCGCCACGTAGTCGCGCATCTGGTAGTAGCTTTCGTACGAATGGCCCTGGTTGCCCATCTGCGTTACCACGCCGTACTTCTCGGCCGCGTCCATCATCAGCTGGATCTCGTGGAACGTGTGCCCGAGGGGCTTCTCGGAGTAGATGGCCTTGCCCTCCTTCATGGCGCGCATCGCGATAGGGAAGTGGGAGTGGTCCGGCACTCCCGCCGTAACGGCGTCGAACTGGTCCGCCATCCTGTCGAACATCTCGCGGAAGTCGTGGAAGCGCGCGGCCTTCGGGTGGGCCGCAAGCATCTTCTGCGTCTGCTTCGAGCCAAGGTCCACGTCGCACAGCGCCACCACGTCGCACAGCCCCGTCGAATGCAGGTACCCGATGTCGCCGCCGCCCATGCCGCCCACGCCGCAGCAGGCGAGTCGGACCTTCGAGTTGGCAACGTACCCCTTCGACGAGAAGCATCCCGGGAGGAGGGGGAACGCCCCCGCCGCCAGCGCGGACTTCATGAACGAGCGCCTGGACGCGGCGCGGACTGCTGATCTCATGTTGCTCACTGCCTTTCTCCTGACGGACGCGCCCCCGAAACGAGGGCTATGTAGCGGATGGCGGGGAATCCGTCGCCCTTGCGGCCGACCTTCACCGTGCGGATTCCGTTCTCCACGCTCTCCTTGCACTCGAAGCCGGCCCCGTCGTCCGCCGACACCTCGACGCGCGCGCCGGGCACGTCGCGGAACTTCACCGTTATCGTGCCGTTCGGGAACACGTGGTTGCCGGCGACTCGCACGACCCGTCCGTCCCTCAGCTCGGCATGCGCGGCGTGCATCGAGTTTCGCTCCACCCTGCCGTCGTCGTATATTCCCCCGACGACGACGAAGTCCCTCACGTCCCCGCGCGCCTCAAGCTCCCGCCGCATCGCGCGCTCCGCCCTGTATTCGTCGAGCAGCACGCGGCAGAAGAACCTGAGGCCGACGAAGTAGACGCGGTCCAGGTTGCCGCCGCACACGTTGAAGTGGCTGCCCTTCCCCGTGTAGTCGTCGTTGACGTTCGTCATCATGGACTCTATCTCCGCCACTCCCTCGGCGGCGGCGGCCTTCAGCGCCACCGGGTCGTCGCGTCCGGCCGCCATGTCCTCGAAGTACGCCACGACGCACTTCGTGTACGCCTGCAGGGACTTTCCCGCCTTGACGGCCGTCGACCAGGCGCGGTGAAGCCGCTCGTACTCCGCCGGAGGAAGCCTGTCCCTCAGCGACTCCACCTTGGCAAGCCCCGCCTCGGCGGACCTGAGGCCGCGCGCCTTCTCGTCGAGGATCTGGGCATGCGTCGGCGTGCGCATCCAGTCGAGGATGCTCCAGATGCCCTTGCACATCGAAAGGTCGCCGCCTTCGCGGTAGAGCGCGAAGGCGCCCCCGGCCTTCAGGTACTTGAAGTTCGGCTTGAGGGGGAAGCTGTGGAAAACCAGGTTGGACGCCACGTAGTGGATGTCCCGGACCATCTCAAGCTCCTCCTTCTCGAGCGCGGCGATCTCGGCAGCCGCCGCGCCGTAGTGACTGGCCGCGTACTCCGCCTCCACCTGGTCCGCCGTCGCCCCGGGATCGCGGATGAACCGCATGTATGCGTAGAGATTCACCTCTTGCGCGGAGTCGAAGATCGTGTTGCCTACGCGGTCTATGCGTATCGTGTAGCGGTCGGCGCCTTCCTCGCGCGCGCTTTCCACGTACTCCCGGATGCGGCCGACCTGCGCGGCCGGCAGATAGCCGGCCCCCAGGTACTCCCCAAGCGCGTCGCACTCGGCGCCGAGCGTGAGCGGCGGGTTCTTCTTCAGGAAGGGGTTCTTCGGCAGCCACGGCACGAAGTCCGCCTCGGTGACCTTCGTCTCGATCTCGAAGCCGTGATCGCGCGCGGCCGCCACCGCCCCGGCGATGATGTCCTCGTAGTCCTTGCGCACCGACCCGAACGAACGCAGGATAAAGCGCTTGCCGCGCTTCGCGTGCTCCTCCGCGAACAGCCTCACGAGCGTCTCGACGACCTTGCGCGGGGGGTAGCGGTCGGGACGCGAGCTGTGGATCACGGAGTAGTCGGCCTCGGTAAGCGTGAGGACTATGCCGTCCAGCCCGGGAACGTGGCGGAAGGCCTCGGATATCTTGAACCTGAGGAAGCCAAGGTAGGCGTCTCCAAGCAGGTCCAGCTCGCCCGCGTCATCGATGAGCTGCGGCATGTCCTCCAGAAGGCCCTTCGGGATGAACACCTCGCGGTGCCAGTAGTAGAGCCGCTTGCCTATGCCGTGGGCGATGTCCACGATGGCGTTCAAGTCGGCGCGCGCCTTCTCCACGTCCGCAGGGTCGATCTTGGCGTGCGCGTGCGGATACGGGTCGAGCATGGAGAGGCCGTTGATGCTGCCGTAGACCGAGTGGCAGGCCCCGCAGACCTCGAACGAATCCACGCCGCCGTACTCCTGCGCCTTCGCCGCGACACGCCGCATGTAGCCGACGTCTATCGCCGTCGGGTGCATCACCGACCACGTTATCTCGGGGCTGCCGTTGTACATCGGCACGCGGGCCGGCGGAATCGACGCCCGGTCGGCCCTTGCGACATCGCCGGCGAACGTCGAAACCGCGACGCTCGCGACAACGGCCATACAAAGCATGTATCTAGTCTTCTTCATGGCGCATGATTATACCACATTCTCCCACTTGCGTGGCACTGCGTTCACACCTCTTCCGCCATCACGCAGTCGCCGCCGTGGAACACGATGACGAGGCGATGGAGAGAAACGGTTTGAGAGGTTTGAGGGGTTTGTCCTACCTTCAAATGCAACGCCTCCGCTAACGCAGGATCTGACGAGTACCCGTCGAGCTGCTCAATGGCCTTGTCCTTGATCTTCTCGAGTTCCTCCGGCGTCGGCGTGTCGTCCCCCGCCTTCACGTACTTCATCTCGATGAGCGCGGCGTGGGCGATGTCGGGCCAACGGTCGAGCTGCGGCGCGAGCGCAATGTCGTAGAATCCCCCTCCGGCCTCGCGCTCGTGCCGGACATAGTAAGGCCCCCCCGCCGCGCAGAGCAACGCGACAAGCGTGGACTGCACGACCTTCTCGCCTTCCACCGCGTCGCGGACGGCGAAGTTCTCCTTCACGATCGCGGCGAGGATGTCGGTGAACTTCCTCCAGTTGCCGTCGTAGGAAAAATCCACAAGCCCGTCGTTGATGCCGAACACCCGCTCGTCGATCTTATGTACGTCGGCGTAGGCGGCGGGAATCATTTTCGAGGCTATTTCCTTCATCGTCTCGTTGGGGACGCCGAATGTCATTTTCCCGCGACGCTCTCCCGTAATCGTCGTAATGCCGAGCCAGTAAAGTAGCGAGACGAAGTTCTCGCGCTTCGTGATCTCCTTCGCCTGGAACGACCTCACAAGGCGCTCCGAGACGGTCGCGCCGGAAACGACGTCCTCCAATACATGGAAGTTGCCGTTGAGACGGCGGTCGACAGTTATCAGGTGGCGTATCTTCGCGTAGTCGGTACGAAGGTTCTCGTCAATTAGCTCCTTCGGGAACTGCTTCGTACGCCATAGGTAGCTGAAGAACGACAGCACGATGGTCGTGTTGGCG
>JAFRBA010000217.1 GCA_017405115.1 Kiritimatiellia bacterium | reverse complement strand
CTGCTTCGTACGCCATAGGTAGCTGAAGAACGACAGCACGATGGTCGTGTTGGCGATCGGCGGCGCGGCGAAACTGCCGAATCGGTAGTTGTCGTACCACGTAAGCGCGGTCTGGTACGCCCTCTCGCCGTCGAAGCCGCACTCCGCCGCGTAGTAGTCGGAGATAGCCCGCAGGTCGTCGTGGCGGAAGCCAGTCAAGTCCGCGAACTGCGGATCGAGCGAGATGTTCGTCCCGATGTTGAAGCCGCTCGTCACGTCGTCCATCGTCACCGGCGAGACGCCCGTAATGAACAGGCGCTTCAGCGGCGCGTCTAGCGAGGTCGTTAGAGCCTTAAGTTCAGTGAAGAACTGCTTGAAGAACCCGTCGCCGTGGCAGAGCGCGTCGTATGCGGCCTGCCCGCTCTCGGCGAGTATCGTGTTGGTGAAGTTGTCGTACTCGTCGATGAGGCAGTATATGCCGGTCTCGCAGCCCTGAAGTCCGGAAAACAGCGCATTCATCCTCTCGCCTGCGGTGGAGAACGAGAGTATCTTCTCTGAAAGACCCTTTGGCATCCTGGCGGCGTACTTCTCGGCGAATGCGCTGAAGCGCTCTGCGGCGTACTTCTCGAAACTGTCCTCGACCTTGCGCACGTCCTTGCTCACGGCGGAGAAGTTGAAGTACAGTATCATGTATTTTCCGCGCTCGTCGGTTGGGTTGGCCCCGATGTCCGTTCCGACGAAGAGCTCGTCGAACCTGCCCGCGCGCTCAATGTCGTAGTACCCTTCGAGTATGGACATCCACAGCGACTTTCCGAACCTGCGCGGGCGAAGAAACAGCGCATAGCGCGTCTCCTCAAGGTCGCGTATCTTCGCCGTGCGGTCGATGAACCAGGCGTTCGCCTTTCGGATTTCGGCGTAGTCCGACACGCCGTAGAGTATTGGCCTCGTCTTCTCCATGCCGCAAATTATACCATATCCGGCAGCGCCGCGCCTGGATTCGCACTAGGCTTCCTGGCTACTGGATTGTGATTTTCGCGAGGCGGTCCGTCTCGTGCACAGTCGTGCAGGGAACGGCAGGCTGGATGTAGCTGTCGTCGCCGCGAAGATTCTTGTTGACGACGCGCACGAAGTTCGCGAAGAAGGAGTCGCCCGTCTTCAGCGGACGGTCTATGAGGTTGCCGAGCGGGAAGGCGAACCGCTGCCGCCATTCTCCGGAAACCGACCTGTCGGACACACACCGCGCACCGTATGCCTCCGGGCCGGACTCCGTCGCCGGGACGCCCTGCCGCCAGTTGACCTCGCCGTTAGACGTCGCCTTCATGCGCCCGTCTGGCCCGGAGTAGTAGTGGCGGTACGGCAGCGACTCCTGTCCGGCCATGAACAGTTCCCATGTGTCATAGCAGACTATCTGCGGCGAGACGACCAGCAAGGAGGTGTCGCAGTACTGTGTCAGCTCAAGATAGAGCCATTCCCCGTCGTGCGCAATGCGAATCGCGCTTCTGCTGCACGACACGGGCTTCTCGGAGTTGACGTTGTAGAGCGAAAGCGGTTTCTGCGGAATCGACGCCCAGTCGACCTTGGCGGGGTCGCCGCCCTGCGCGGCAATGCGCTGCGCCGGCCAGCCCGGCTTGGGGATGCCCTGTCGCCTGACGTACGTCTCGCGCCCCGTCCTCATGAAGTCCCAGACGCCCATACGCCACACAGCCAGCCTGCGCCTTCAAGTACGCAAGCGCCGCGTCTGCGGCACGCTCTCCGACGGCAGCCGGATCCGTCTCAATCCGGGCCAGCTCCACGGGCGACGTCGGCATGTCCCCGGTATTGCAGAACGAAACCACGCTGACGTCGCGCGGAACCTTCACCCCCATTTCGGAGAATGCCATAAGCGCGCCTTGCGCAACATGGTCGTCGGCGAAATATATGACCTGCGGGAAGTTGAAGTCCGGCGTCGAGACGAGACGGCGCATCCCGTCGAACGCCGCCTGCCTTATCAATGCGACGTTGTTCGGCCTCTCCGGCGGGAACAGCCAGCGATCCATCGCTATGCCTGCCCTCTTGAGCATCCCGTATATCGCATGGTCGTAGCGCTGGAAGTCGGCCACGGCGACCAGCCTGACGCCGGCGTTCTTCACGCGGTTCACGAATTCGGCGTAGGCAGAGTCTCGGGTCTCGTCGATGCAGCCAAGGCAGCGAGGCGTGCGCAGCCACTTTATCGAGCCGGAAAACGAGATGTGCGGCACGCGCGACGCAATCTCCCGCACAACGGGCTCGACCCACGTCTGGTGCAGTACGAGGTCGGGCTTCTCGTCCAGATAGGCCCGGAGGCGTCCGAGGTCGCATCTGCGCGCGCTGATGCGCGGCACTACTGCGCGCGTGACCTTCACGCCGCGGGCTTCTAGGCGGCTTGCAATGGTCTCCACTATCTTCATGCGATAGAACCCAGACATCTCGCCAACGACCACGACCATCACGTGGCCGTTCCAGACCTTCGCACCTTCGAGGCAGACACGCGTTCCGCATCGCGGCCGCTGCACCAACAGTCCCTCGGCGCGCAGCCGGGCGTACGCCTCGCGCGGCACGCGCGTCGAGCAGTGAAGATGCGCCGCCCATTCCGACAGCGTTGGCAGCACGTCCCCGTCGGCGACACGCCCTTCCTGTATCCCGGTGCGCAGCCCGTCGGCAAGTTGCTGCGAAAGCGGACGAGAGAGCCGCTGTTCGACCGAAAGCGCGAAATCGTCAACGGTCCTTTGCACTATACACCCCGCCACGACAATTCCTGCTGCAAGGATATATCTATCTTCTCCATGCCGCAAATTATACCAAACGACCGCGCCGCGTGGGGCAAATGTCAAGTTGAAAATGGAAAATGCTAAATCGAGGTGTCGCTCTGCGACGCGGCGTCTACTCTCCCGTGATGTTGAGAAACTCCGTCGGCGTCATGACGGGAATCGTAGCATTGAGGAATCCGGACTTGTCCCGGGTTATGATGCCGACGACAAGCGCATCCCTGCCGTCCAGCGAGAACGGAATCGGCCCTGTCTCGGGACCACGGCGTTCAAACCTCTTCCGCCAGCACGCAGTCGCCGCCGTGGAATACGAGCACGAGGCGGTGGAGAGAAACGGTTTGAGAGGTTTGAGACGTTTGAGAGGTTTGTCCCACCTTCAAATGCCACGCCTCGGCAAGAGCGGGGTCCGACGAATAGCCGTCGAGCTGTTCAATGGCCTTGGCCTTGATCTTCTCAAGTTCCCCAGGCGTGGGTTTCGGATCCCCTGCCTTGACGTACTTCATCTCGATGAGCGCAGCGTGGGCGATATCGGGCCAGCGGTCGAGCTGCGGCGCAAGGGCGATGTCGTAGAACCCTCCCCCCGCCTCACGCTCGTGGCGGACATAGTAAGGTCCCCCCGCCGCGCAGAGCAGCGCGACGAGCGTGGACTGCACGACCTTCTCGCCCTCAACTGCGTCGCGTACCGCGAAATTCTCCTTCACGATTGCCGACAGAACTCCGACGAACCCATGCCACTCGCCATTTTCGGCGAAGTCGCACAGCCCGTTGTTGATGTCGTAGACCCGCTCGTCGATCTTGTGGACATCGGCGTATGCAGCGGGAACCATCTTCGAGGCGAGCTCCTTCAGCGTCTCGTTCGGAATTCCGAAAGATGTCTTTCCGAATTTCTCGCCCGTAATCGTCGTGATGCCGAGCCAGTAGAGGAGCGAGACGAAGTTCTCGCGCTTCGTGATCTCCTTCGCCTGGAACGACTTGACTAGATGCTCCGAGACGGTCGCACCCGCAACGACGTCCTCCAAGACATGGAAGTTCCCGTTGAGACGGCGGTCGACAGTTATCAGGTGGCGTATCTTCGCGTAGTCGGTACGAAGGTTCTCGTCAATTAGCTCCTTCGGGAACTGCTTCGTACGCCATAGGTAGCTGAAGAACGACAGCACGATGGTCGTGTTGGCG
>JAFRBA010000216.1 GCA_017405115.1 Kiritimatiellia bacterium | reverse complement strand
TTCTAAAAAGATTTTTCCATACTGGGAACAGAATTACACAATAGACATTTGTTTCTGCAGGACATTGGGAAGGCGTTTCAGGCCGGTTGGATTTCTTGCCTAAAGGAAATTGCCATTATAAAGTAGTATTGGCTGAATATAAAAATGGTAAATTCAAGAGAATACAGGATAAATGAGGGCAACGCACTATGTTGAAGTATCAGAATTACCTCTTGGATTTTCCTGAACGTGACAAGTTAAATAGAATAATAGACTATTTTATAACTAGTTCAGAACCCGATTTAATTGTTCCAATTTTCGAGGAATGGTTGGAGTCTCGATTTAAAGAATATCGGAAGCATGTGTTTTATGTTGATTTGGCCATTTGTAAATCAACTCAGACAAAGTCATACATATTTCTTTGTGAGAATGCGAGATTTAAAGAGCAGTATTCGTCTTTTATTGATGAAGAGATTAAGGCAAATCGGGGAATCGCCGTAAAAAAAGAGTTTGTGGACGGATCGTTTGGAAATACTTTACCGAACGATATGCCATATGCGTTTTATCTTACATATCATTCTGGCGAAAAAAGTGAAGTGCCGGATTTCATTAGGGGATATGTTGAATGGGTAGAAAAGGCAAAGATGGGTGTAAAGGAGATAAAAATTGTACCTGTTAACATTCCAGGTCAATTTGGGACAATGACGAACCTTGCACAAATATTTGTTGGTTTTAAGGATGTCTGGTGTGATTCTGATAAATTTATAAAAGAAATAACCTTTTTGATTTATTATGCCAAGATGCGTAGTTACTATCTAGATATCATGATGTCTAATGTAAAATCTGCCATTGGCTCAATTATGTCCCGCAATGGCTCTCACAATATCGGCAGCCATGTCCTTTCTGCACTTTCGCATAATGTCGGGACAATGCCAGATGATCGAGTACTGTACCAGTACATCCAGCACCGAATGGATTATATTGCTACAGCGACAACGGAGTTCCCGCAATGGACAACGCCGACGATGTTTGTCGGTGGATTGATGAAGAACTTTTATGCGCAAAAACATCTATTAGACTATATCTCGAGAAGTGAAGGATTGCGGGCATACAAGTTTCAGGAACGCAACCTTGACGATGCCACACGTATGAACCAGCATGGCACGATTCGTTTATTCCTTCGTAGGTTCTATAAACTGGACGAGACTAATCAAGGCGAGTTGCCGCGTGAACACCGATATCTGACGTACGACCAGCATGGACGCGCATGGAGCATTTATTACTTTTTTGGTGAGAAAGACAAGATGTTCCGGCAGAAGTTTTCAGAAGATAAGCGTACACAATACGAAGCATCGGAGTCGGGCGGTACGGCCAAATTTCTTGAATACGACGAAAGATTTACTCCCGATTGGAGGCAGGATGTTCGTTTGGCCATTCCCGGTGGTATTGTCGGACAACATGCATTCTATACAATCATTGAGAATGTAATCAGGAATGCGGCAAAACACGGATGGGCATCTGAAAAGAATTTGGCGGAAAAGGATCTTGAGGTCTATATTGATTTCGGCGAGAAGAAGGCCACGGGGAGTGTCGTTTTTACAATAGGTGATAATGTCTCTGATATTTTTGGGGCGGCTCGACAATTCTGGGATGATTTCTTTGAAACTTTCTCTTCGGTTGATCTGTTAAGGGCGTTGTTGCGAACTAGCCAAGAGGTCATAAATCAAATAAGGACGGTTGTTAATACGGCTAAGGATAATTCTTTGGATGGCAACGGTGCACGAATGATTGATGTATATGGTCGCATTCTTGAGGTTGTGTCGTGGTCAGACAGCGAGGCTTTGCAATCTGTTACGAATCCGACATTCAAACAAAAACAGGTAGTTGATTATCTTGATAATTGGTTGCCAATCGCTTTTACATCTCAATTGACTGAAAGCGACGCTGGACAATTGGAAAGGTATTTGCGAAAAGAATATGGTGGTAGAAATAATGGGATTAATTGTTTGCCGGTACAGTATAGTCTGCAAAAGATCTTTCTTGAGAAGACTACCGGTAGTATTGAGGAGTGGGAGCTTTCTTTGGACAGGCAGAATTTCATACGGCAGGCCGCGAAAAACGGTGATGGTATAAGACGACTTGCATTGTTGCCTTCTCACTTGATACAGTTAGAAATGGGATGTCAGGTTGAAGAGTGGAATCTTTCGGGCTTTTGGAGGGATTTTCGAGCAGCTTTATGTTTTGGAAAATTTTGGACGAAGAATGGTCGAGATCAGTTCTATCCGGAACTTGCCAAATGTAAAAAGGAAAGTCGTCAAGGGAAATACTCGTATAATGGGTTGTGGGAAAGATTTTTGGATTTGTGCGCTGAAGATAAATTGGCAGAGATGGATCATGACATTAAGGCCATGTTAGAAGGCGATTTGTCCCAAGTTGAATTGGATATGTTAAAACGGTGGTTGGATGGGAAATCTTTAGATGATTCTCTTCCTTTCATATATCGGGTACAAAGATTGTATTTGTCTATTTCAATGCCTGCTTGGAAGAAGAGATACGAGAATTTTTTAACCGAAAATGTCCCCGATGCGTCAGTGTGGGAACTCGGACATCGGTTAATCTTGCCTTTACATCACAACCAGCACCGTAAATTGGCTCAGTCGTTTATTGATTCAGACGGGAAATTGCGCAAGGAAAATTGGGGTTTGGCGGAAATGAAGATTTCAGCTGGATATCTTGCGCAGAGGGAAACTTCTGAGATTGGTGGATTGGGTGTAAAGGGAAATAGTATCATTGTTCCTGTTGCGATGCCAGGACTCTGTCGTAATGCTGACAATCCACGCAATTGCCTAATGTGTAGTGACCGAACTCGCTTGGCTGGTTACTCATCGGATCCAAATTGCCCTTTAAATAAACATAGCTATCATCTGGGGTACCGGAATGAGATTGCAAAACCGAAAGACATCCTAATCTTATTTGAGGACGTTGATGAAAGTGTTGTTGCAGCGATTCAAAACAAATCATATGAGGGGATCGATTTTGCGCGACGGAGTAAGCCGAGTGATGGTGATAAATGGTGCAGTTATAGGTTGATTTCTTCAGATAGAGTAGACGATGAAATTGAACGGTTCAACTATCGATATGTGGTACTTGTGGGGCAACCTAAAATGGTGGTCGCAAAAGATGCATCGGTTATGGCACTGCGTCAGCGTTTAGGATTCCGATATATAATATGGGATGACAAAGATAAAGAAGTACTAATAAACTTAATCAAAGGTGGAGATCCGGCTGAATTACGTAAGGCTGTTTTTTCTGCATGGATCAGGCATCTGGCTAATGATTGTAGGGGGCTTGTAAAATGTCCTGTAAAACTGGTTGTAAATGTGGATGGTAATGAAGGTGGGCGCGAACGGGGCTTGGTAACGCGGAAGGATTTACTGCGCACGATGTTTGTGGAGTGTTACCACACCGCATTGACTTCTTTTTTGAAAAATCCGCCAGAGCCGTTGGAGTTGAGTGACACATCGCGGAATCTTATTACATTGCTGTCGTTGATTAAGGTGTTGCCCGAAGCGATGGTGGAGCCCCAACAGGACTATGGGCACGGCGATGACAAGGGTGCGAAGGAATATATACGTGCACAACTTATGAAGTATTGTGACTTGTTGAAATCGCATTTGATGTTGTCACGCGAATTTATAGACGCGCTAAAGTCCATCGAGAAGTATGTCGAAGATGAGGCAGGTACGGGTGATGCCGTGATTGTGCGAAAGATAGAGGACATATCAAAAGACTTCGAGAAGGCGATTGCCAGGCGCCTTTTCCGTGGCAAGCAAGATGAGGATGATGACATCAAGCGGTGGTGCAGGGACCTGATAGTGTTTTTGCAGAAAGTGGATAAGGTAAAATTAGATGGTTGGCTGGATGCGTTCCACGGTGGTTCGGGTCGGTTCAACTGTCCGCAAAGGGAAGATTCATACGGGTATGGTCGTCATTCGTTCGAAGACAACCTTAAGGCGATCATTACCGCGTGTTCCGTACCGGAAGAGGACGAGTTCAATGCATTGGTCGAATCGTTGAACTCAATGTTCCTTGCGAGCGATGTCTATCTTCGAAAGTACGAAGAGCGCATCGTAACCTTGCCTGAGGCCTACAAGCATGACGGCACCAATAGAGAGACCAAGGGTAACGGTAGCTTCAAGGGCGAAAGCGTACAGGCCATTGCCGATACTTTGATGGGCACTACTTTGGCCGATGACTCGAACCGCAAGGTAATCAAATATTCTCGTCATGATCATGCTATGCCGGCAAATGGCATCTATTCAGAAGCACTTAGCGGTTCGCAGTCTTATTTGAATGCACTGTCCCGTCTTGTGTATGCTTCTGGGGAAGATAAAAACGGCGAACGCTATGCACAGGTGGCGCGGTTGCTGGAAAACGCATTCTTGAGAATTCTCATAATAGATGAACGTGTCATGAATTTTGTTGAAGAGCGTCGTTCCGATGAAATGAAAAAGACACTCATCAACATGGGAATATGGGTTGCGGATATAGTCAATGAAGGCGTGGCTAAAGCCAGCGCAGAAGTGAGGGATGAATTGTATCAATTCCACCATCACAAAGATGTTGCCAAGTCAATGGACGATAGCCGTTCGTATTATATTGATATCGATCCATGTCAATTCGACATTTTGGTCATTCACCAAGGAGTGATTGACAAATGGTGGGAGCGGCACGACGAGGCGAAGGTGAAGGAGATTTTGGAAGATTTGCGCCACTCAATTCCGCGTGTTGTAGTTACAACGGGTAGAGGTCGTCCGGAAAACATTCCTGCCGATGAGAAAGTTTTGCCGTTCTCTGTCATTGAGTCGTCGTTGTTCAAACGCTATCCAGAAAAGCTGATTTTTGTCAACACAATAATGAACCTGCTTCCGTACGGGTCAGATAAAATAAAGTCCTCATGACAACCGCGCTCTATATAGTTTCTCCTAATGACAATGTGGAGGTTTTCTCGTCTTCGGCGCGAAGCGTTGAATATGATGACAAGAAGGTTTATGTTGGGAAAGCTGCGCAAGCGGTTCAGCCCGTTGTCTTTAGTGATGGCGCGCCGATTGAGTTGAAGAATAAGTTGAGCGATGGCAAGTTGTGGGACGCTGAATGGTTGGCATTAAAAAAACGTGCAGTTGCTTTGCTTGCAATGCTTCATCTTGAGTGTGATGATGTGCGGATATTGGTCCATTTTGGCGGGCAAGGCGAAGATGAAGTCGGAAGATTCAACAAGGTCCTTGCGAGTTTGACGGCAGATGAAGGGGCATGTAGATGCTACGCAATCAGTTTTGGCAACAAAATGCCAAGAGGTCTCTTTGTTGATGGCAAGTTTTCCCCGCCAACGGGGGAGAGGTTCTTTGCGATGTGCCGAGAGTTGCAGTACGGGACAGCCGAGGACTTTCCTGTACTTCGAGCATTGCGCGTTTTGCTGTCATGTACGAAGCCGGATGAAACGGGAATGTATGATGTTGGTGCGTCCTGTCGGCAGCTCCTGTCTGCTACAGGGCATAAGGCGATAAGTGACGCTCTTTCGGCTGCCGAAAGGGAGTTCGTTGTCACCAATCCGCTGCTCTGCAAAGTGTTTAAGGGCAGCCGTTCTGGCAATGCCATAAACATTCCCGATCGAATTGATGAACAAGAATTCATGCTTCTTTTGAAAAACCTTGAAATGGAGGAGCCCAAACAATGAGCGAGAAGGTTAATCACGCGACGAACGAAGAGATTAATCACGGGTATTATCGCATTGAGGTTAGTGCGGATAATTCCGAATCATTTATTGAGGCAAGATTCTACAATACTGACGTAGATATGCCGGAAATCGGCGAATGGGATAAAATCTGCAAGGATACGAAGAGGACGAAGTATTTATCTGTGAGGAAGATTAGGGGACCGCACACAATTCTTGTCAGAGATTATATATCCGATAGCCGCCCAAAAGATAAGAAGAATATTGTAAGGATTAAGGCACAAGAGATTTTAGATTCAATTGCTCGCACAAGCCTTGGTAATTATACGGAATTTTGGGTGCCAATCGAAAACATAGCCCAGGGGAAAGGTGAAAAAGGCTCCAATCCACCCTCTGACGAGCAGAAGAAAGCAGAAGTTGCCGACAAGCCTAGTACGACAGAAAACATAACATATAGAGCAGAGCAGATAGATCCTCCGTATGAAATGCCTTTAATTAATGGACGAAAATTGCTTGTTCATGGTTTGCGGAAGTATTACATAGGACGGAAGAGGAAGGTTGCTGTCAGGGTTCATGATTTGAAGCTCGGTGAGTTTTCATACAATACGGATGAAGTTATAATTCATGGGGTTGATCTTCGAGTTCAAGGTGATAAAATCGATAGGAACGATAACACAATAGTTCTCCACCCTTTTAATTCACCGTTAAAGAAGGATGAGAAGTATTTGTTGATTGTCAAGGGCTCCGCTATGCGAATAGATGGGGTAAGGGCTGAAAACATTGATTGGGTTCGTGTCAGTAATGAATATGAGATTGAAGCGAAAGTTGAGGGTGCGGCTAATAATGTGCTTGCCCTCTTGATTAATTGGTGGGAAACGGTCAATTTACGAGCGGGTTTCAAAAGCATATTCAATTCTTTTAATTTCTCCGTTCTCCTTTTTGCATTGGCAGTCATGACATGGTTGCCATTTGGGAGAGTGAATGATGCCCTTGACAAGTATAACGAAATGCGGCGGTCGATTATGAACACATCTGTTGAATGCACGAGGCCGCCAGTAGAAGTGTCTAACAAACTCAGCTTGCAGATGGTAGGATGTTCTGGCGAAACAAATAGTGTTGCAACCGCTTCAACCAGTACCACAGGGGATCGCGGTGTTCGTAATGATAGTAATAAGATGCAAGGGGGCGGCGGTGGAGTCGTTACATTCTACTTTGTATTAGCGTGCCTTTTGTACTTGGTATTGTATGTTGTTGTAATATGTTTGGCCGTCGCGACGTTTAAGTCAATGCGTCGCCACAACAAGATGACGCGGAATATGAGTCCTGTTATTGAGGCGTTGCGCAATGAGCGCGACAAGGAGAAACGCAGGGCGATGCAGAAGAAGATTCTGGATGATATGATTGACACGTATCTGGACAGGCCGTCGTCGGATGAGTGATGCTGAAGGTATTCGCCATATCGTCGTCGAAGGTTGTTGCGGAGGCCGTCAAGGTCGCCGTGGGGATGCGCTATCCTGAGTTGAAAGATCAGGTGCAGACGTTCCTGATTCGGCAGGAGGCGAAGAATAATCTTGATCGGTTCAGGGAGTGCGCGGAGAAGATTGAGCGGGAGATTCAGAACGGAGACTTGGTACATGATCGGTTCATCGGCGTTATAGACTTTCCACGTGCGACGGGTACGAGGGAGGTTCATGCGTTGTCGTCTGTTCAGGGCATGTTGATTCTGGCGTTTCCGGAGATCCAATGGGTTCCGCTGTTCAAGGATGCCAAGCTCTTTGACGAAAGTGAAATCTTCAAGAAGCTTGACGAGAAAACGGCAAAGGACGGCGAGAAGAAGGGTGAGCTGCCAAAGAAGGGCAAGCGCGATGAACCATGAGAGATGAATTTCGATCTTGCGTTGGAGTTGTGCAAGGGCAACTATACGCCACTGTTCGACGGGGATGGCCTTCGTGGATGGCTGATGAAGCGCGTTCACGGCGGTGATGAGGAGGAAAAAGGTTGGTTTTTCACGCGGCGCGACATTGCGCTGGTGGTGGACGAGGAACCGCATTTTGTGTACATGAATTCGTACACGGCCTATCGTTTCGGGTATCGTGTCTATCCGATCTCGTCTGGGCTTTGCGCAGATCGGTTGTTGCGCGTGAAGGGGCGTCTACCGGTCGTTCGTGGCTTGCACGCAAAGAAAGATGATAGTGAGCCGGATTACGAGCCGACGGTCATTGCGTTTGAGGACGTCTGTCTCCAGTTCCCGGATCGTACTGCCTCGTATGAAAACGAGACGGCCTTTGGACATTGGCGCGACGAGAACTTTAAGGTGCTGCGGGACTGCCATCTGCGCGTCATATCCACGGCTTCTCAGAAGGGCGAGAAGTTCGTCACCGTCGCGGATGGCGGAAAGTTTTTGCCCGGCAAGTTTTTTGCGGGGCATGCATCTTCCGACGAAAGACCCTACCGGCAATGCGACAAGCGGCGTGATACGTTTCGCTTGGGATTGGCCCGTTGGTGGGCGCATTGCAAAAGGCGCGCCCTCAACATCTGTGGCGACTGGTTTGGCTACTGGTTCTTCACCTCGCTTGATTTCGCCGTGATGGCGACATTGTTGATTGGCACCTTCTTCTGGAAGCCGGCATGGGCAGTTCCGGTTGTCGTGGCCGTCTTTGTGTTTCGAGGCTTGTTCGGGCAGAAGATTCTTCATCAGGTAAGGCGGGTGATCGGTAAGATCCCGTTCCTTGAGAAGATGCGGATTTGTCGTGAGCAAAAGCCGTTCATGCCGTTGATGTTCGTAAACCATGACACGCAGAAGGACGTGCATGACCACAAGGTTGTGAGGTGGTGCGTCGCGCAAAAACCGCTGGCGGGCATATTCGGTCTGAGGAACTGGTGCGGATTGCCGAACGGGCGCGGATTTAAGGGGATCGATTCGGCGGAGGACATCAAGAGGCTCTATCGCAAGGCGCGGACCAAGTTCCAGTTCAGCTACGACGAAGTGATAAACGAAAGCGGCCATGCCGCGCCGGGTGCCGCCCAGGAGGTGGCGACGTTCCTCTTGCGCCGGTGCGAGCGGATGAAAGACTGGATCATTGATGCGGACGGAGCCATCCATGCCGCCGTCCTGGCCACCGTTGCAACGGAACTCCTGAACTACAAGACGCCCGCGCTTTCCATCGAGGCGTTGCATTGGAAGCATTACTACGAGGTGCGGGCCGAGTGCGAGTTTGTGGGGGTGCGCCACCGTGAGGACATGGAAGACCGCTATATCGACATCCACAATTCCTTGCGGCGGATTTGCGCGTCTGGCAGCGGCAAGGTGCGGGCGGAGGTGTTCAACAGCGGCGCGGCTGAACTGGTCGATGCCCTCGTGCGGTTACTCACCGAGAATGGCAAGTTGGACGAGGCGGCGTTCTTCGTGCGGAAGTCGAGGATGTTGCACCGGCGTTTGCTGCGTCCGATGGCCCGAGCATTTCTGGCGTATCCCGAGTGGGTCTTGCGCACCCCGTTCAACTTCGCCTGCAGCATCTGCGGTTTCTTCTTGCTGTTCTGGGTGTATTGGTATTTGCAATATCCGGAAAAGGGCGTTTGGTGGGCGTTTGGACAGAGCATGACGGTGGTCATCTCGCGGAACAACGTGGAAACCCTCACGCCCGAACAGGAGATCGTCGTCACCCTCGCCAAGCAGGTCGGCATCCTCCACCTCGCCTTCCTCGCCGGCAAATTCATGACATTCATGCAAAGGAAATAACAAAGGAGTAGTCATATGAATGATGAAATGACAATCTGTCCAAAATGCGGCACTACGCTTCCTCAAGGCGCGGCGAGGTGTCCACTCTGTGGTATGGTTATGGAGAAAATACTGCCTATCTACATTTATGTTGATATGGCTATTAATGACCAGGACTTAATGGAAGTTCAGGATGGTCTGAACATTTTGGCGGTCGAGTCCCGTAAGATTTCAAAAATCTGGAGTTGGAATGTCTGCTTAAGTGTTGTTACTGTCGGAGAAACTGTTGACCAGGTTGTCCCGCTCACCCTCTGCCGATATTTCCAGCCCCCATGCTTGACGCCTAGCAGAGCAGACCCTGTTCCCAAAGGAATGTTTTCGTTGAGCTATGTTGCTGTAAAAGATTATGGCGTTGATCTAAACGACCGGCGAACCCTTTGGAAGCGAAAACTTCATGCCCCCGTTGCGATCATAATCGCGGATGTGGATAAACAATGTTCTGAAGACAGGACGAAATTGTCATTTATTGGCGATCTTTCTGATGATTCCTTGTTTGATGATTTGGATCGCTGGAATTTTGAGGGCGGGATTTGGCGCTATGATGTTTATTCGCCAGAATCATTTAAGCAGAGTGCTTCGTGTCTATATGATAGAATTGATACATGGCTGGATATGGAGGCTGACGCTGTGCCAGAATGGTATGCTAGGGGTTGGGATCGGGATGACGACGTTTAGGTTTCCCCTAAAGGTCCCATGATAAGGTCGCCTTATGGCTATGAAAGCAGGAGTGACAAAACATGCAGAAATGGGAGTGGCGGAATTGTCTTGGTTTCTCGGGTAGTGATCCCAATGCCGTAAATATCGCACAATGGCAAGAGGTGCAAGCCGAATGCTGCGACGATAGTGACGGCGACATTGCCATGCAGGATTTATGACATTCGAAGGAGATGACAAATGGACAAGAAAATGATTATAGTGTTGTCGTTGACTGCTATCGCGGCGATCGTGTCATTAGTGTCCGATGCCGCTACTAACACGGTCTCGGTCGTTGACAGTGTCATTGCAGATGCTGAGTCGCTTATACCTGAGATTAGGGGGAATGCAATCTGGGATCTGCTCAAGTTCTTGTTTGCCTGGGGGGTGAAACTTATTCCAGCGACATTCTTGCTTTTAATTGCGGTCTGTTCACTTTTCTCGCAGAGCATCCACGTGTCATTGTTCCAGAAGGGAAGGCGCGGGTTGCTGTGGTTTTCCAAAGTGAAGACCTTTGGCAAGCGAGTGCGCGCGTCTGATACAAAAGAGTACCGAAAGTTCACGAGCCCAGACCGTGAGAAAATCATGGAGACCATCAATGCGCATGTATATGCCAAAGAACCGCGCAGCAACGTTTTCTTGATCATGGGACCTTCTGATGTAGGGAAGAAGCTTATGGTTTTTGCGGAAAGCAAAGCCAAGTTTGTTCTGGTGGTCGACAGGGATGATTGGTATGACCATGGCACGGTAAAGGAGATATTGAAAGAGCGGACGGAGCTTTTAGTAAAGCATCTTCTTCCCATGTTTCAGAAGTCGGTTCTTATTGTGTTGTCGTGGGATGCCAATGGTCCAAATATCGCAGAACCTCTGCCGAGTCATGAGAGAATGCAGGATATTGTCAAGTATTTGGTTGGTGTGCTGGGGGAAAGTCCGAAATTTCGAAAAGTGTCGTTCGCCATGACGATTCCCGCTTATTATCAAGTAGAAAACATATCCGAAGAAAATTGCGGAGAGTGTAATTTCCCCAAAGAGTTTTCCGTTGCCCATTTGAATTGCACGGAATGTCTTAGTCTCCTGGATGCCCAGTTGGACTATAAGGTCCGGGATGGGGTTGACAAAGTGAAATGCCGACGCGATCTTGATGCGAAGGCAAGGGAAATGGGACTTACATTGGAACGAATGGTTTGGATTGAATCAATAGGGATGCCAAGGCAGGTTGTCAGGGTCGTCAGTCGCCAGCAATATGATTCCTCCGAGGTCTGGGGGTCTTTGCATGACTGGTGGGCTCAAGTGTATGGGCAGGATGATGGAAGAAATGATTGTGGTAATGGAAGGAATGACTGGTTTGCGTTTCTTTATGTATTGGCGCTTAAGAGTTTGTCAGATGATGGACCAGTCAATGCCGAGGAATGTGCCATGAAGTTGTTTGGCGCTAATGCAAGGTCCGTGGACAGGGCAATAGAACTGATGTGCGTGAACAGAAGACCGCGTAGTGATAATGGAGATAATGTGAATTCTGCCATTCTCCTGTCGCAGAAGCCCAGGAGGGCGAAGGCTTTCGATCTTCGGAAGGTGGATCCAGAACTTATCTTTGAGGATGCGTATGTTATTGAATGTCTCGTCGGGTCTCTCGGAATTATGAACAGTGAGGCAGGGAGACCGATTTTTACGTTTGGGAAGGAGATGCGTCAGAAAGTGCAGGAGGCCTTCAATTTGAAGGACAATTCTGAATGCGAGAAAATTGCGACTGCTTACCTGTCAACGACTGAAAGGTTTTCGGATCTTGCCGTGAGATTGACGGAACAGTATGAACTTCTTGATGGGCTTAAATCAGCGTTTGGGATATGTAAGCTTGTCGAGGCGTATGAACGCCGATTGAAAAATCCTATTGTTTTTGCTGGATTTGTTAGAGAAGTAATAAGCCGAGTGGGGGCGCTTACAGCGGCTTTGTTGGACGATATGCTTGAAAAGATCAATGAAACGCTGCTAAACAGCAACAGCACTTCAGATTATGTCAGACTGACATTTGAAATGTTGCCAGTCTACATTATTTCAGACTGGTCGCCACATGTTTGGTCTGTTAATTTCAAATTGTTAAGCGATGAAATGGCTCGTCCAGATGTGGAAGATGATGTTAAATTTAAATGTGCTGCAATGATATGTGTAGCACAAGCCGAATATTCGAAAGCTGTTGCTTTGGGGGGACAGATTTTCCTTTCTCCAGAAATCAAGAATCATGGTGAAATCATTCGGCAGATGTATTTGAAGGTTTCAGGATGTGTCAATAACGAGGTAGGGAATTGGAGTTTCCTTAAGCAGATGCTGCCGGTAATAGATACAATGGGGATAGGCTGTCAGTTGCCTAAATTTGATATTGGCGCATTAGATTCAGAAGTCCGGATGACGTGGCTATCGATTTGTTGCGATTTGATGCGTTATCACTCGCCGTTGACGGATTCAGCTGAAAGCATGGAAATAATTGATGCTATTTCTGAAGGTTTAAATGGACTTGATCTAGTTGAGAATGATCGAATGTTAGTTCGGTTTTGCCGGTCTTTGATGCCGTATTGGCGAGATTTTGACATCGAGTTGGAGGATGGCGTGAATGGATTAAAGCAAGATATCAAAGAACTAAGGCAGGAGCTTGATCAATGGTCGGATTGCCCAATCATTGCTGTCAATAATTTTGCTTGTCTTTGTGATGATTATGAATTCGTTTGTTGCAATGGTGGCAGAAAGGAAATGTGGGATGCTTCGATCTTGTGGGAAATACATAAGTTCTTACTTGATTGGCGGCGAGGGATGTCCGACATTGAGTATTCTCGTTGCCTTTCTATTTTTGCAAGACTCCTTTGTGGAATGTCTACATGCGAGTTCCATGTTGGACTGCGGAATATCTGGGCGGACGTTGCAGAGCGTGTCAAGGAATTCTGGAAACCAATCCTTTCGGGGGAAAAGGCGTGTGAAGATTGGACGATGCCGAGGGGCTTTTTCAGCATGTACTCGTCATTGTCGAATGTTAAGACTATTCCGGCCACAGAACGGTGCCAGCTCTTGACAGAGATTTATCCAAGTATGTATGTGTATGAGGGGAATCTCGATTTCATCGATAGTGCTTGGAATGTCTATCATGCTGATTCTGATTTAGTGCCGCCACACATAAAGATGTTCTGGATCGCGCAAATCCTCGCTGGGAGGGAGGCTGATTATTGGTTGGATGATTCGGCTGAGATGATACGGATCGCGCAAGAACTGATACAAGAGGCAAGGGATAACGGGCGGAAAGTTGATGAGGAACTTGTGCGGTTGATCTATGAGGCGAACGGATTGCCGACAGATTCGCCTATAGATGGGGATAAATCGGGGAAACGTAGTAGGGGATGAGACCTATTTCACAATGGTCGCCGACGGGCGTGGTTGAGGCGCTGGTGGTGGATGACCATGCGATCGCATGGGCGCAGTCGCTGAATGCAGAGCCTAAGTACGGAGGAGCGCGTCATAGATCTCGACCATGCCGCAATCGCCTATACGTTCGCCGGAACAGATGGCGACGTTGGCAGGCTGAAGGATATGAAGTCCATTGTCGAAGAGAGTGGTGATGATCGGAAGACGCTGGTTTACAAGATACTCCGCCGTATACGCCGTGCCGCGCTGGCGTCAGGCGTCTCGCGGGACATGTTCGCGCTGTCCTGCGCATTGTCGCTCATGATGACATTCCGCATGGCGTTTCGGTACAACCGATTCTACACGGCGGCAAATGGCATGCTTAACGCAGCAAAGGAGATAGTGAGAAGGCTATGAAAGTATGAAAGAAAAAGAAGACCTGGTCGAGATGTATGTGAAGTTCTGTGAGCCGTATGCTGTGCGTATGGCGGCAAAGGACATTGACGTTATCGAGCGTGTGCCGGCGTGTTGCCGCTGCGCGCTGGCGGTCGCCATTGGATTGATGGCCGTTGCAGGGTCCAGCTACGCGAATGCCCGCCCTGCGTCGTCTGCGGACGCCGTCAACGCAATGGACATCTCGGCGATGAAGAACAGCGCGCTCTCGGGCCTTGCCTCTGGCAGGCGTGTCGTTGATGCCGGAGGCGGATGCGTGGCAGAGCTGACTATAGACGAGGCCCTGCAACGTAATGTTTCGGAGATATTGGCTCGCAACGCCGACACCAACGACACTGGCGTGGGCTGGGCGGTTCTCTTGTCGGCAAAGGACGGCGCTGTCTTGGCTCTTGCGGATTGCGGCGACTCTCCGCGCCCGCTTGCGCTTACGCGGACGTTCATGCCGGGCCATCTCATGTCGCCGCTGACCGTGGCGGCTGCAATTGACGCGGGCATCGCAGGCCCGGATACGGGACTTTTCACGGACATCTCCGAGGCGTTGTACTACCAGCGCAAACCGTCGAACGACGGAAGCTATATTTGGGAGGCGACGCTGTCAATCTCAAACGCCCTGGTCTATTCGTCCGACGCCGTGCTGTCCAAGTTGGGCATGCTCATCGGTCGCGACCGGGAATGCGACGTCTTGAACAAGTTCGGCGTTGGCATAATGTCGGGGATCGGTTTCCCGGATGAGGCGCTGGGGCGGCTTTTGCCACCCGAAAGCTGTTGCAGGCTGCACATAGAGAGAACCCCGATCGGGCAGGGCGTAGAAATCTCGGCCATTCAGGTTGCCCGTGCGTATGCAACGCTCGCGAATCATGGACGGCGAATCGATCCGTATGTCGTCAAAACGATTTCTGATGCATCCGGGACGGTGGTGTACGAACATGCTGCATCCACGAGCATGGTGCAAGCCGTGTCTCGCAATGCGGCGGACATCACGTGCGCCATTCTGGAGGGGGCCGATACGTGAAGGAAGTCGAATCCGACGGCGGGCGCAGGCCGGCGAGCATCTGCAGAAGCCTTTTCGGCAACGGGGCGCTCGCGGTTGCCGCCGCATTTGCCGTATGCCTTGCTTGCTCGGCGTCGCAGGTTCAGGGACCGGTCGCCGTCGGCAACATGCCTGCGACCAATTCCGTGGCGGGGGCCGTGAGGAAGGAGGGCTTGTCCCTGAGGGCGGAGAACGAGGCCTTGAAGGCGGAGAACGAGGCGCTGCGCAGGGAAAACCAGATGCTGCGGCGGGAGCTGATCTCGAAGAACGGGGCGCTGCCGGATTCCATGATGCCCGAGAAGGGCGTCGCGAGGGACGAGGGGCTGGAGCCCGTGGACAAGGAAACCGGATACTGGATTTCCGCCAAAACGAAGGTGCGGCACAACAAGCGCTGCCGGAACTATCGTCGGGTGAAGGGGCACCCCTGCGGGCCGAACGACGGTCGGCCGTGCAAGTCGTGTGGAGGATGATGTTGAAGCTTGTCTCCATCTTGTGGGCCGTGTCCGCCTGGGTGCTGTGCGCTCGGGGCGACGTGCTGATCACCACATGGAACATGAAATGGTTCCCGTCGGGCCTTGCCGACCTGCGAAACAGCGAAGAGGCGGAGAAGGCGACGATTGCGAAGGCGGGGCGAACGCTGTCGGACGCAGTCAGGGCTCATACGCGAAAGTCCGGGGCCGGACTTATTGCGCTGGCGCAGGAGGTGCGCGATGCGGAGGCGATGTCGAACTATGTTCGTGCGTCGGGGATAGAGGGCCTGAAGCTTGCCGCGATCAGCCACTTCAAGGACGGCGACATTCCACTCTGGCAGCAGGTGGCGATTCTCTCGACGCTGCCCGTCATGGACTCGGGGTTCGCGACATGGGCGAAGGGGATCGGCGTGTCCATACCAAGGGGGTTCGCCTACGCGCTTCTTGACGGCGGGGAGGATGGCCCGATCGCCTGCTTCAGCCTCCACCTAAAGAGCAACCTCAACCGGTCCGGGACGGACGTCGAGGCCCAGAAGAACATCTACAAGCGCGAGGCCGCGGCCGCGCAGATCCTGGCCGTCGTCCGCAAGATGAGGGACGCGTTCCCGGAAAGGGAGCTGAAGGTCGTTGTGGGCGGGGACTTCAACACCAGCGACGATGACTTGACGTATGTAAGCGAGGCGACGCTACGCTCGTTCTACGGCGCGCATTTCAGAAGTTGCTTCCGAGACTTGAAGAAGAGCCAGAAGATAACGCATCCCGGGAGCAACGGATTCCCCGACGCCACATTCGACTACATCCTCTACCGCGGGTTCGAGCGGATCGTCAGCCGTAAGATATACCCCGGCAGCCCGGTCTCAGACCACAACCTCGTAGCCCTCCGACTAAGATGACACTTCAACAGCTAAAATACGCGGACGCCGTTGCGGCGTGCGGAAGCATAAGCGAGGCGGCGCGACGCGTGTTCGTGTCCCAGCCGACGCTGACCGAGTCGATACGCGCCCTTGAGGAGGAGCTGCGAACGGCAATCTTCACGCGCTCCGCAAGGGGCGTGAGCGTGACGCGCGAGGGCGAGGAGTTCCTCGCGTCGGCGCGCCAGATACTCGACGACGCCGCACGCATCGCCGAGAAGTACACCGGCAAGACCGTGAGGCGCCCCCAGTTCGCGGTGTCGTGCCAGCACTATGCGTTTGCGGCGGAGGCGTTCATGGAAGTGGTCAAGGCCAACGGCGCGGAGTCCTACGACTTCACGCTCCGCGAGACGGTGACGAGCGAGATCATAGACGACGTGGCGCGGCACCGCAGCGAAGTCGGCATCCTCTACCTGTCCTGCCGCAACGAGCGCGCCATAATGAAGATCCTCCGGAAGGAGGAGCTCGTGTTCGAGGAGCTGTTCGAGGCGAAGCCGCACGTGTTCCTCGGGAAGAGGCATCCGCTCGCGAAGCGCAAGTCCATACGTCCGCAGGAGCTGGACTGCTACCCGTACCTCACCTACGAGCAGGGCGCGGAGAACGCGCTCTACTTCGCGGAGGAGGTCATGCCGGCCATAGACCGGAAGAAGAACATCCGCGTCCGCGACCGCGCCACCATGACGAATCTCTTGCTGGGGCTGAACGGCTTCACCGTGGCGTCGGGCGCACATGCCAAGGGATACAATCCCGCAATCGTCTCGATACCGCTGAAGATGGACGATTCGATCCGCGTGGGGATCGTGCGCCGCGGCGGCATTCCGCTGTCCGCCGCCGCCGCCGCCTTCGTGGAAGCGGTACGCGAGCGCATCGCGGGCAGCAGGTAGCGGTGCCAGGACAGGCGCGGCGGCGGCCGTCTGGCAATAGGAAAAACCTATTGCTACCGCATGAATCTTCCGATTACCAATGGCAGGCCCGGATATGCGATAATATCGCCGTTGACACCGAAAGAAAGGAGCAACGGCAATGAGCGACAGAAAATACCACATCGAGACGCTGGCGGTGCACGCCGGGCAGGACGTCCACGGCGACCCCGCGACGAACGCGAGGGCGGTGCCTGTGTACCGCACGACGGCCTACAACTTCCGGAACTCGCAGCACGGAGCTGACCTCTTCGCGCTTCGCGAGCTCGGCAACATCTACGCGCGGCTCATGAACCCGACCAACGACGTCCTCGCTAAGCGCATCGCCGCGCTCGAGGGCGGCGCCGCCGCGCAGACGCTTGCCTCCGGCACCGCGGCCATATACTTCACGATCACGAACATCGCCCGCGCCGGCGACGAGATCGTGGCCGCGAGCAACCTCTACGGCGGGACGTTCAGCCAGTTCGACGCGATCCTGCCGAACATCGGCATAAAGGTGAACTTCACGCCGGTAAACGACTTCGCGGCCGTCGAGGCGGCGATCACGGAGAAGACCCGGCTCATCTTCATAGAGGCCGTCGGGAACCCCGCCCTCGACATAGCGGACGTCGAAGGCTACGCATCCATCGCGAGGAAACACCACCTGCCCCTCGTGGTGGATGCGACTTTCACCCCGCCGCCGCTCCTCCGCGCCATCGACCACGGCGCAGACCTCGTGATCCACTCGCTCTCGAAGTGGATCGGCGGACACGGCGCGGGCATCGGCGGCGTGGTGGTCGACGCGGGGAAATTCGACTGGACCGACCCGAAGTTCGCGCTCTACAACGAGCCGGACGCCGGCTACCACGGGCTCCGCTTCGCGCACGACCTGCCCGACCCGCTGAAGCCCGTCGCCTTCACGATCCGGCTTCTCACGGTCGGCATCCGCAACCAGGGTCCGACGCTTGCGCCCGACGCCGCGTGGATATTCCTGCAGGGCGTGGAGTCGCTGCCCCTGCGCATCGCGCGCCACAGCGAGAACGCTCTGGCCGTCGCGAAATGGCTTGAGCGGCATCCGAAGGTCGCGTGGGTCAGGTATCCTTCGCTCACGCAGCCGGAGCTCGCCGCGAAGTACCTGCCGAACGGCGCGGGCGGCGTCGTCGTGTTCGGCGTCAAGGGCGGCGCGGCGGAGGCCCGCAAGGTCACGGACGCGGCGAACGGCGAGATATTCTCGATCCTCGCCAACGTCGGCGACGCGAAGAGCCTGATCATCCATCCGGCCTCGACCACCCACTCGCAGCTCTCCGACGAAGACCTGCGCAAGGGGGGCGTCCTGCCGGAGCTGATACGGCTCTCGATCGGCCTCGAGCACGTCGACGACATCATCGCCGCGCTCGACGACGCGCTGTCGGCGATATGACGATCTTGCCCTTGTCCCGGCCCCACCGGGCGAGGGCTTCCACAAACCCAAACCACAAGCAAAGGAGCAACTGAAATGAACGACAGGAACATCAAGATCGCGGCAATCGCGGGAATCACGGCGGCGGCAGGCTCGCTCTTCGCGGGAGTCCCGCTGAACAACCTGCAGGGCACCGGAGGCATCGCCTTCAACCCGCTCGCATACACGGCGGGACGACCGTGGAGCGGCGACGGCGGGGGCGACGGCACGAACGAGGTGGCGCAATCGGCGCTGGACGGCATCGTGTCGCGTCCGCAGGTCGGCGCGTGGTACGTTAACCTGACCGACGCGAGCATCAACTGGTTCGCGCTCGGAGCGGCGTTCAGCATCGCCGACAGGCTGGAGATATCCGGCGGTTACGGCGGCGTCAACGCACACAAGTACGGCGACAGCAGCATCAACACCTACAACGTCGGCGCAAAGCTGCGGTTCCTCGACGAGAACGCATTCGAGACCTCGTGGGTGCCGGCGCTGGCCATCGGCGGCGTGTACAAGTACACCGACTCCAAGACGGTCGGCGCGCTCGGCCTCGACCATGACGGATTCGACGCCTACGTGGTGGCTTCCAAGCTCATCACGCAGACGCCAATCCCCGTCCTGCTCTCGGTCGGCGGCCTTCTGTCGGACGAGGTCGTGAACGGCGTAGTCGGGCACAACGACTACGGCGCGGCCGTCTTCGCCAACATAGACCTCATACCGGTCGAACAGGTCGCGATCGGCTTCGAGTACAAGCAGGGCGTGCATGTGGGCGACGGGATATCGAACCACGACTACTTCGACGGACACGTCGCGTGGTTCGTGACCGACACTCTCACGCTCGTGGGCGCGTACGCCTACACCGGCGACAGGGACCGCTTCTCCAGCCGCGGCAAGACCGACCGCCTTGGAGTGGGCGGTGGATTCGTCCTCAGCGTGCAGTACCAGTTCTGAAACAGGACAAAGGACAGAAGACACAGGACAAAAAGAAGTTCAACCAAACCCAAACTCAAAAAGAGTATAATAACAACCAACCGAAAGGAACAAGATCATGAGCAACGTCATCAAGAACATCCTAGGCAAGGTGGGCGGAACTCCGCTCGTGGAGATCTCCGGGAAACTCAACAAGGGCGGTGCGAAGGTGCTCGCGAAGGTCGAGTACTTCAACCCCGGCGGCAGCGTAAAGGACCGCATCGCCCTTTCGATGGTCGAGGCGGCCGAGAAGGGCGGCGTCCTGAAGCCGGGGGCGACGATCATCGAGCCGACCAGCGGCAACACGGGCGTTGGACTTGCGCTCGTCTCGGCGGTGAAGGGCTACCACCTGATCCTCACCATGCCGGAGACGATGAGCATCGAGCGCCGCAAGCTCGCGGCGGCCTACGGCGCGGAGATTGTGCTGACGCCGGGCGCCGCCGGCATGAAGGGCGCGATCGCCAAGGCGAACGAGCTCAGGGACTCGACGCCGGGGGCGGTGATCCTCCAGCAGTTCGAGAACCCGGCGAACCCGGACTTCCACTACCGCACGACCGGACCCGAGGTCTGGGCAGACACTAACGGCGAGGTCGCTGCGTTCGTCGCGGGCGTAGGCACCGGCGGCACGATCACCGGCACGGGCAAGTACCTGAAGGAGAAGAATCCGGATGTGAAGCTCTTCGCGGTCGAGCCCGACACGTCGCCCGTCCTCTCCGGCGGACAGCCCGGCCCGCACAAGATCCAGGGCATCGGCGCGGGATTCGTTCCGAAGGTGCTGGACACGTCGCTCCTGACGGAGGTCGTCCAGGCGACGGCCGAGAACGCCGGCGCCACGGCGCGCGCGGCGGCGGCGCAGGAGGGGCTCCTGATCGGCATATCTTCCGGAGCGGCCCTCTGGGCGGCGCTGGAGCTGTCGAAGCGCTCCGAGTTCGCCGGCAAGACGATCGTCGCGCTCCTGCCCGACACCGGCGAGCGCTACCTCTCGACCTGGCTCTTCGAGTAAGCCAGCTCTCGGAGGAAAGACAGCGGGGCGCGCCGTGAATGGCGCGCCCCGCTGCTTTGCCGCGAGACCTGACCCTGCCTTCGCGCCGCCGGTTGGTGAGCCTGCAGCACGACCCGAGAATATGGTATAATGCCCGCAATGCTGACTACCTATATCATCGGGTCGTTGGCGCTGATAGTGAAGCCGGGGCCGGACCTGACCTGCACCATCGCGACGGCGCTCTCGGACGGAAAGGCCCGCGCCGCCACGCTGATGCTGGGGCTCGTCGCCGGATGCTGGATCTGGATTCTCCTCTTGACAGCAGGCGTCGCCTCCTTCTTCACCGCCCACCCTGCGACGATGACGACGATCCAGGCAGCAGGCGCCGCCTACATCGCGTATCTCGCCTATGGTGCCTTCGCGGACGCAATCCGAAGCTTCCGCGCCGCCTCGCCCGACGCGCTCCGCCCCGCGACCGGGCAGGGCATGCGGCTTTTCCTGCGCGGCATTGCGATGTCGATGTCGAATCCGCTGACGATCCTCTTTTTCCTCGCCTTCCTGCCGAGCTTCACCAGCTCGGATTCGGCGCTGCCGCCGGCTGTGCAGACGCTGCTCCTCGGAACGCTCTTCTGCGCGCTCGTGCCCTTCATCTACCTTCCGGCGATCATGGCGGCGGACTTCTTCCGGGAAAGGCTCGTCGGCTCCGTCATGGCGACTGCCGCGTTAAAGCTCGTCTCGGCGATCATGCTCGCCGCGGTCGTCGTGGTGCTTGTGGCGAACATTTCCCTCCAATAGATTTTGCCTATGGACGGACAAGGATAATTCCGATACCCTTGCGACTCCGAAATCGAGTATACTATCTTGCGTCTAACCAAAACCAGGAGCAGGAAATGAACAACCGGCAAGAACTCAACCGCAACCTCGCGCAGATGCTGAAGGGCGGGGTGATCATGGACGTGACCACGCCCGAGCAGGCGAAGATAGCCGAAGCCGCCGGCGCATGCGCGGTGATGGCATTGGAGCGCATACCCGCCGACATACGCGCGGCAGGCGGCGTCTCTCGCATGAGCGACCCCGCGATGATCAAGGGCATCCAGGAGGCGGTCTCCATCCCCGTGATGGCGAAATGCCGCATCGGGCACATCGCCGAGGCGCGGATACTGGAGGCGATCGAGATCGACTACATCGACGAGTCCGAAGTGCTTTCCCCTGCCGACGACGTGCGGCACATCGACAAGACCAAGTTCGCGGTTCCCTTCGTCTGCGGCGCGCGCGACCTCGGGGAGGCGCTTCGGCGCATCGGAGAGGGCGCGACGATGATCCGCACTAAGGGCGAGCCTGGAACGGGCGACGTGGTGCAGGCCGTCCGCCACATGCGCAAGATGCAGAGCGAGATACGCAGGGTCGTGTCGCTGCGCGAGGACGAGCTGTACGAGGCGGCGAAGGAGCTCGCCGCGCCGCTCGACCTCGTGAAGTACGTCCACGACAACGGGAAGCTCCCCGTCGTCAATTTCGCAGCGGGCGGCGTCGCCACTCCTGCGGACGCCGCGCTCATGATGGAGCTCGGCGCGGAGGGCGTGTTCGTGGGCTCCGGCATCTTCAAGTCGGGCGACCCCGCCAAGAGGGCCGCGGCGATCGTGCAGGCGGTCACCAACTGGCAGGACTCGAAGCTCCTCGCCAAGCTCTCCGAGAACCTCGGCCCCGCGATGGTGGGCATCAACGCCGACGAGATAGAGACGATAATGGAAGAGCGAGGGAAGTGATTTTAACCGTGTAGAACGTGTAGAACGTGCAGAAAAAGCTACACGGTCTACACGTTCTGCGCGGCCATGACCATTATGAATGTTGGCGTATTGGCTGTCCAGGGCGCGTTTGCCGAGATGGAGACGTATTGGCGTGGGAAGGGCGCCGAGACGCACGAAATCCGCCAGCTTGCCGATCTCGACATCCCCATGGACCTGTTGGCGCTCCCTGGCGGGGAGTCGACCGTGCAGGGAAAGCTCCTCGTGGACCTTGGGCTTTTCGCGCCGCTTAAGGAGCGCATCGACGGCGGACTTCCCGTCTTTGCGACTTGCGCGGGACTCATCTTGCTCGCGGAGAAGATCGACGATCCCGGGCGGCGCGACGACACTCGGCCCGAGAAGTGGTTCGGCGTGTTGCCGGTTACGGTCAGGCGCAACGCCTACGGGCGCCAGCTTGGCAGCTTTACGACCGTCGGCACGTGGGACGGGGAGCCTGACACGAAGATGGTGTTCATCCGCGCTCCCATGATCGTCTCCGCGGCTCCCGACGTGGAGACGCTCTCGACGTTCGACGGCCGGCCGACTTCCGTGCGCTGGCGGAACATCACCGCCTTTACCTGGCATCCCGAGCTCGCGGAGGGTTGATGCGTTCCGAAGCGTCGCGCTTGATTCCAGCGCGGCGGTTTTGCTATAATTCGTAGCGTTCTGCGTGCGTAGCGACGACGCCTCGTCGTCGCAAACATTCGGAGCTTCAGATTTCCCGCGTGGGGAGGGTGCGTTTGGAAGGTACGAAAGGAGATAGAGCAAAATGCCAGAAGTTGCGAGATTCTATGGCATCGTAGTAAAGATGTTCTTTAAGCCTAAAGAACATGACCCTTCGCATATACATGCCATTTACGGAGATTGCGTTGGGATTTTTGAGCTGGCGTCGCTGGAAATGACCGATGGTGATCTTCCGTTGACAGCGCAAAGACTGGTCAAGGAATGGCTTGCCCAGCACAGAAATGAACTGGAAGAGATGTGGCGGACACAGCGCATAGTTCAGCTTCCGCCATTGTGACATGTAGCCATGATACCGCGAATCAAAAGCATAGAGCCAAAGGCTGATTTCAAGCTCCTTGTCGATTTCGACGAGGGAAGGAGAGTCGTGTACGATGTTGCGGAAGACATTCGCAATGTTGAGGCTTTTCAGGAATTGAAGACGCTGCCTGGCTTATTTGGCAATGTACGATTGGACTCGAGCAGGACATGCGTGATCTGGAACGAGAGAGTTGATCTCCCAAGCGACACGATATACGAATACGGTGTGCCTGTGTAGATCGGCGGCGCTCGGAGAATAATCCAATAATCCTCCAAGCAAACCGTCGCGCTTGATTCCAGCGCGGCGGTTTTGCTATAATTCGCCATGTTCTGCCCAGCGATGGGCGGAGCGATAGATTTCCCGCGCAGGAGGATCGCGCTTGTCGCGACCATCGGTAGGGCGGTTTCGATGAAACCGCCGCCGTTCTTGCGGACTTGGGAAGCGTCGGATGAAAGCCTGAGAAACTTCACCCGGAAGACGCACAGAAGGGTAACTGCCCTCATAATGCAGTTTCGCCTCCTTCGGTGTATCTTTCTGGGCTCTCTCAGGCGCCTCATCCGATGCATCGGAGGAGGTTTCCGTTTTCCGCCCCCGCCGATGTCTGGAAAGGAGCGCAAGCTCCGAGGAAAGCGCGGCAAGTCGTCCGCCCTCAGGATGATGCACCGAACAGAGAGAGGGGCGAAGAGTATAACAGTTCAAGTTCTTGATGCTACAGGAAACTAAAGGAAAACTAAACATGAAAACGACACTGATATTAATATGCACGATGTTTGTAATGTGCGTAGTCGGAGCGCCACAAAATCCGTCTGCCAAGAAGGCAAGCTTATCGGAATCAGAGTTGCGAACTCTTGCAACTGCAGCTCCAACAGCAAAGAATGCGGGCCAATTGTATTCTGTCGCAATGGCGACAACTAATAATGTTGGTCGTCAGCAAGAACTACTCAAGGCTGCTGCGGCGTGTCTTATTGCATGTGGCAAGGATGATGTTTACAAAAAACATGTAAAGGGTAAGTTGCGGGGTGCAGTGGAGTTTGAAAACGAATTGAAAGACGACTGCAAGCAATGCGCTGGGGCAGGCACGAAGGCTCGTAGTTGTTATGAGTGTAGTGGCAGGGGGCAGTGTTCACGGTGCAAGGGAGCTGGCCAGACAACGCACGTGGGGTTCGACAGGAACAATACAGTGGTGCGCCAAGTAAAGCGCGATAGCAACTTGCGAAATGAAAGGAGTTCGCACTGACAAGAAATCGACAGTCAGTTAGGAAGACAGGCGGCATGAGGGGCGACCCGAGTGCCGAAGCC
>JAFRBA010000215.1 GCA_017405115.1 Kiritimatiellia bacterium | reverse complement strand
CCGGCTTGATGTCCCGGTGGATGACGCCGCGGCTGTGCGCGGCATCGAGGGCGAACGCGACTTGGGACGCGATGGACACGGCCTCGTTGATCGGAAGAGCCCCGCGCCTCGCGAGCATCCCGGCCAGGCTGCCGCCCGCCATGTAGTCCATTAGGATGTAGCAGAACCCCCTCTCCGGGTCTTCGCCCGCGTCGTGGACGGTGATGAGGTTCCGGTGGTGGATGCTCATCGCGAACGCGGCCTCCTTGACGAAGCGCCGCCGGTAGCCGGGGTTCTTCGCCATGAGCGCCGGAGACATCACCTTGAGCGCGTACTCCTCGCCGTCGGGCGACGTGACGAGGTAGACGGACCCCATCGAGCCGCTGCCGATGAGTCTGCGGACGGTGCTGTCGCCGAACTTGTCGCCCGGCGACATCGTCGGCACGGCCTTCTCCGCGCCAACCGCCGCGTCCGCTGGACCCTCGCCCTTCACGAATCCGCGCCCTCCACAATCTTCGGCAGAAGGAACTCGTCGCCGACCCTCGCGGGCGCGTTCGAAAGCGCCGTCTCGGACGGAAGCGACGGCCCGACGACGTCCTCGCGGAACGCGTTCACGAGCCTGCGCCCGTGCATCATAGGCTCGACGCCTTCGACGTCCACCTCGGAGATCTTCTCCACGTAGCCGACGATGTCCTCCAGCTGCGGCTGGAAGACCGCCCGCTCCTCGTCGGTCAGCTCCAGCCGAGCCAGCTCGGCCACGTACCCCACGTCAATCTTGTTTGCCTGCATATTGATTGGTATTATACCAAAAATATCCCGAGCCGCCACGAGGCACTTGCACCGGGCGGGCCGAATATGGTAGAATGTACGGCAACTAGACGGACCCGTAGCTCAGTCGGTCAGAGCAGGTGACTCATAATCTCCGGGTCGTGGGTTCAAGTCCCGCCGGGTCCACCACTTAAAGTCCATGCCCCCACGGGGCATGAAAAACCGCGCCAACGGACCATCCACCACGGGCAATCAGCCGCCATTCGACCTAAGCGCCTTCGGGCCCAGAGGTTTCAGGGATAGTCCGCCGGCACGGTGAGAACCTCGCACCCGTCGTCCGTGATGGCGACGGTGTGCTCAAAGTGGGCGGAAAGGCAGCGGTCGCGCGTGACGACCGTCCAGCCGTTGTCGAGCACGTCCGTGCGCTCGCCGCGCTTCGTAAGCGAGATCATCGGCTCTATCGCGATCGTCATGCCGGGCTTCAGGACGAGCTTCGTGCCGGGCTTGCCGAAGTTCGGCACCTCGGGGTCCTCGTGGACCGTGCGCCCGACGCCGTGCCCTATCCAGTCGCGCACGATCCCGAAGCCAGCGTCCTCCGCGACCTTCTGGATGGCATAGCCGACGTCGCCGAGGTGCACGCCCGGCCCGCACGCCTCGATGCCGGCCTTGAGGCACGCCTTCGTCGTCTCGACGAGCCGCACGGCCTCGGGGTCGGTCACGCCCAGCATGACCGTCCGCGACGTGTCGCCGTTGAAGCCATGGGTGAGGATGCCGACGTCGGTCTTGACAAGGTCACCCGGCATGATGACGCGGCTGCGGGACGGAATGCCGTGGATCACCTCCTCGTTGATCGACACGCAGAGATGCCCGGGGAAGCCATGGAACCTGTGGAAGCTCGCGCGCACGCCGTGTTTCTCGCAGTAGGCCACGACCAGGTCGTCTATCTCCCCCGTCGTGACGCCCGGCGCGACGGCCGCCGCGCATATGTCGCGTATCTCAGCGCTCATCCGGCATGCTTCGCGCATGCGGTCTATCTCAGCCTTGCTCTTGATGTCGACTTTCATGAGGAAACCGAACCGAGGAACTGGCACGTCCTGCCGGACGGCCCTCGACGCGACGGCGGATCTATTGGTGGGCGATACTGGACTCGGACCAGTGACCCCTACCGTGTGAAGGTAATGCTCTAACCAACTGAGCTAATCGCCCGAAATAGAAGTCGCTGCATAGTATATCATACATCGCCCGTGCTGTGCAAGTGCCCCCCGGCGTTCCGCGACCCGTTGACATCGCGGAGACCATATGCGATAATGGCGGCATGACTCAATCAACTCGCAATCATTCGTCCACGATGAGGTCCGGTAGGCTGATCGCGGCGGCTCTTGCCGTCGCGGTCGCGTTTCGCTCGCATGCCGCGGTCGACATATACTTCCTGCGCCATGGCGAGACGACATGGAATCGCGCGAAGATCCTCCAGGGGTCGATATCGCACACCGACCTGACCGCGAAGGGAGTGCGCATGGCGGAGGCCACGGCAAGGGGAATGTCCGCTGCCGGAATGCGATTCGGCCGCATCTACACGAGCCCCTACCGGCGCGCGCGGCACTCCGCCGAGGTGATCGCGGAAAGCGGCATCGGCCCCGCGCCCGTCGACGACGCGCGCCTGCGCGAGATGTGCTTCGGCCGCTACGAGGGGATGCGCTACGAAAAGGGCGCGTACGCCGACGACAACCTGCGCCGCTTCTTCGAGGAGCCCGACAGGTACGTCCCGCAGGGCGAGGGCGCGGAGACCGCGGCGCAGGTCCGCGCACGCCTGCGCGACTTCCTCGAGAACGAGGTGCGCCCACTCGACGGAAAGGTCTCGAGCATTCTCTGCGTCACGCACTCGCTCGTCCTGCGCGCCCTGGTGCGGGAGCTGGCGGGAGACGATGCGCCGGCCGCGGCGACGAAGACGCTGCAGCGGAACTGCTGCGTACACGCGGTACACTACGAGAACGGGCGCTTCACGCTTGGAGAGACCGGGCGCATCTTCTATTCGGCCGAGGAGTTCGACATGCCGCCGGGGCCCAAGATGGTGGCGCACCGCGGCGCAGGCGACCTGACGATGCCGGAGGCCTCCCTCGCCGCCTATTCGAACGCCGTGGAGACGGCTTGCGACATCGTGAAGCTCGACGTCCAGTTCACGAAAGACGGCGTCGCCGTCATGGGCCACGACATTTCGCTCCGGCGTTGCATGGGATGGGGCGTACAGGTCGCCGACGTGACATACGGCGAAATCCTCGAGAAGGGACGCTATCTCGAGCACGGAAAACCTGGAGACATGCGGATAGTCCGCCTCGACGAGGCGCTTGCAATCGTGAAGACGGCGCCCGAGTTCTGGATCGACTTCAAGAACCCCAAGACATTCTCCCCCGAATCCGCCGACAAGGCCATGGCGGCGTTCGCGGCCGCCGGCATCGACCAGAGCCGCATAATGGTGGCGACGTTCACGCGCGCGGCGCTCAAGTGCTTCAGGGAACGCTATCCGAGGGTGCGCAGGATCGGGCACGTGAGCTTCCGCAGGGACGGCGAGGACGGCGACGCCCACGTCGCCGACGCGATTTCATATGCCGATGCCTACGGGCTCCACGGGCTCAACATGCCGGTCTGCCAGCGGCAGACTCGCGTCGAGGACGTCGCCAGGCTGAAGCGGCACGGGCTGTGGGTGTCGCTCTGGTTCGTCCAGAACGGCGACACCGCCGACGCATACCGCTCATCTGGAGCCGACGCGTTCGTCACCGACCACGTTTCGTCCGTCCGCTGATCTCCTCGCGCGGAGACCGGCGATAGCGTCAAAGGCCAACCGGCACGACGACGTGGCCGTATGGTCCGAGGCGGCAGACGCCGTCCGAACCAAGCTCGCCCGATTCCGCAAGGAGCGGCTTTGCGCCCACCGCCGGGCGCATGGAGCCGGCGGAGAACTCGACCGGCTCGTTGTGCAGGTTCGCCGCGACGAAGACCGCCCTGTCGCCAAGGCGGCGCACGAACGCGACCGCGCCCTTTGACTCGCCGCCGGTCACCCACTCCTGCGAGCCATCGGCGAACACCGCCTCTTCATGACGCAGCTTCGCAAGCGCGCGGACGAGGGCAAGGCGCTTTCTCCCCGCCAGCTGCAGGGCGCGCGCCCAGTCTACCGTCCTGCCCGCGCGCAGCGGATGCTCAACGGGCATCAGGACAGTGTTGTAGGAGTTGTCGGCGATCTCGTTGCCGCCGAAGACGAGAGGCACCCCGCGGCGCAGGAACGTCAGCACAAACCCCGCGTTCCCCGCCTCTACCGGAAGGCACATGTCGAAACGGCTCTCGCAGTCGTCCTGCGCCGTGTCGTGGTTGTCGAGGAAGCACATCGTAAGGCCGCCCTCAGGGAGCTTGGCCTCGTAGTCGCGCACATAGCCCATGCGCCATGCGAGGTCTTTCCCCTCGCCACCGAAATCACGAACGAAGCCCTTGTTGAAGTCGGAGCGCACAAGCTCGTCGCGGATGAAATAGCTCCACGGCAGGGCATAGCAGGCGTCGAAGGCCTGCTTGAGCGACTCGGGCTTCCATCCCTCGTTGATCATCCCAAGGTCTGGCTTGACGGCGCGGCACGCGGCGGCGGCCTCCTCCCAGAAGTCGAGCGGAACAAAGTCGGCCATGTCGCAGCGGAAGCCGTCGCAGCCGAGGGACACCCAGCGCAGCATGGAGTCGATCAGGTATTTGCGCACGGACCTGGACTCGAAATTCACGTACGGGAACTTGAACGACGTCACGCGCACAGACCCATCCGGATTGCGCTGGAACGCGTCCGGGAACATGTCCTTCATCACGTTGCTCGGACCGCAGTGCATGTAGACGAGGTCCATGTACACCTTCATGCCGAGGGCGTGCGCCTTGTCGTTGAACGCCTTGAAGTCCTCGTCGCGTCCGTACTCCGGGTCTATCTTGTCGTAGTTGGATATGCGGTACGGGTTTTTCGGCGACCCTCCGCTGAACCTCTTCTGCCGGGGGCTCCATCCCGACCTGTCCATGTCGCGGTCGGCCTCGACGAACGGAGTGAGATATACGACGTCGACGCCGACGGACTTCACATGGTCCAGCATTTCCGTCGCGGCGCGGAAGTTCCCGTCGCGCGTGAACGTGCGCAGGGCGATCTGATACACGACAGAGCCTGCAAGCCGGTTGCCAGAACCTGATGCGGACAGCGCCAACCCCGTGGCGACCAAACCCATTGCAAAAACCATCTTGCTTTTCATGTCGCCAATTATAGCAAACATCGCCGACTGCAAGCAAGACAGCACAAGGGCGCGGGGTCACTTCTTGCCGACGAACTTGCGCCGCAGAAAGGACAGCGCCTTCTTCGGCCAGTGCTGCGACTCGAGATGGAGCACGGGCATCTCCGTCACGCGCAGGCCCATTCGCTCGGTGTTCGCCCCGAGCCAGACGTCCAGCAGCCTCTCCGCAACGAAGCCGAACACACGGGCGTCGTACGGAGAATACGACGAAATGTCGAGCCTCCTCTCCAGCTCGAAGAGCACGTCGAACAGCCATGCGCAGTACGCGTCGAAGGCATTTCGCCTCATCACCATCATGTTGAACCGATGGCCCTTCGTCGATCGCATCGCCGCGTCGAACGGGGACAGGCACTCCGCGTGACGCTCCGCCAGTATCTGCCGCGTCACGTCGAGGTCCTCCGCATGGTGGGCGTGCGCATAGTGCGAATACGTCGTCTCTATGAAGTAGTTGCGCTTTCGCGGCAGGACGACGTCGAACTGCGTCAGCGCCGCGCGGATCTCGCCGCCGGACGCGATGCCGTCCGCCCCCCTGAAGTGCCGCCGGTAGTGGACCAGCCCCACGGCGTCGGCCTCGACGTTGCGCCACGCCCAGTAGAGCCCCGTCAGCTCGCACCAGTTCGCGTTGCGCGCGCTGATGTTGTCCCCGGAGTCGTCCCGTGCATAGCCGATCGACGGCTTGCCGGCCGCGCCCACCTGAAGCGGCAGGTAGGCGGCGTCATCCGGCATGCTGTATGGCTTGTGGGCGGCGACGACGATCTTGAGGTCATCCATGGCGCCGCATATTATAGCATACTGCCGCCTCGCCGTGCGCCGACCATGGACACACGGCCGGCCGGTTCCCGGACGTGTCGCGAAGCTGTCCGGCCCCTGTCGCCAAAAAAGGACGCGATAGAGACACTTTCGCGACCCGCAAGGCCGAAGACTATGCCATAATCCGCACGTCTTCACTGACGAAGGCGCAAAATGCCGGCGACGGCGGAAAGGAAAAAGTCATGGGCAGTACAGTCACACAGGCCGAGAACGTCGGCCAAATGCACGGCGCATGGGGGGAGGACGTGGCCGTGGAGTTCCTGAGGCGGCGGGGCTTCGAGATCATCGACAGGAACTCGCGGCCGGTGAAAGACGACGAAAGGCTCGAGATAGACGTCGTGGCCTGGGACAGATCGTCCGACACGATGGTGTTCGTCGAGGTGAAGCAGCATGCTCGCATCTCGCCGTACGCCAGGCGGCTGCGCAGCATCGACAGGCGCAAGCGCCAGAACCTGCGGCGAGCCTGCGGAAGCTGGCGGCGGGCCAACCGCTGGCTTGGAGCCTACAGGTTCGACGTCGTCGAGGTGTACGGCGTGCCGGGCGGCGGCCGTCCCGTCGTGGACCACATAAGAAACGTCGAGCTTTTCCCGCCCCGCGGGAGGTTCGTCAAATGGAACTGACCTCGGACAGGAAAGAAAGGAGAGAGAAAAATGAACAAGATTCGCGCCGTCCTTGAGGACGTCCTCAAGACGATAAGAAAGGAATTCGGCGAAATGTCCGTGCTGCGGCTCGGCGACGCCGCAGACAAGTCGGTCGAGGCGATTTCGACCGGCGCGCTCTCGCTGGACCTCGCCCTCGGCGTCGGCGGGCTGCCGCGCGGGCGCATCGTGGAGTGCTACGGCCACGAGTCGTCGGGGAAGACCACCCTGGCGCTGCACGTCGTCGCCAACGCGCAGAAGGCCGGCGGAACGGCGGCGTTCATCGACGCGGAACACGCGCTGGACCCTGGCTACGCGCGGAAAATCGGCGTCAACCTCGACGACCTCGTGGTCTCGCAGCCGAACAGCGGGGAGGAGGCGCTTACGATCTGCGAACAGCTTGCGAAGTCGGGCGCGGTCGACGTCGTGGTAGTCGATTCCGTCGCCGCGCTCACGCCCCAGGCGGAAATCGACGGCGACATCGGCGACGCCCACGTTGGCCTGCAGGCGCGGCTGATGTCGCAGGCCATGCGCAAGCTCACCGGCGTGGTGGCACAGACGAACACCCTGCTCATCTTCACCAACCAGGTGCGCGACAAGATCGGCGTGATGTTCGGCAACCCGGAGACCACGCCGGGCGGCAAGGCCCTGAAGTTCTACGCGTCCTGCCGCCTGCAGGTGCAGCGCATCGGCGCCATAAAGGACCCCTCGGGGCAGGTGGTCGGCAACCGCACGCGCGTGAAGGTGGTCAAGAACAAGGTCGCGCCGCCCTTCGCGGAGGCCGAGTTCGACATACTCTACTCGTGCGGGATATCCTACGAGGGCTCGGTACTGGACGCGGCCCTCGCGAAAGGCATCGTCGAGAAGCGCGGCAGCTGGCTGTCCTTCGGCAGCGAACAGCTAGCGCAGGGCTCCCTGGCGGCAATCGCCCACCTGAAGGCCAACCCCGAGATCGCAGAGCGCATCGTCGAGAAGGTCAAGTCCGCCCCGGCGGCGGCCGAAGCGCCGAACAAGCCAAGAAAGGCCGCATGAGCGCAGTCACCGAGCGCCACGTCCAGGCAATATGGTACGACGCGTCCCTGCGGCCGCGCCGGCTGCGCACGCGCCGCGGCAGCGAGGTGTCCGTCGTCAGTCCCGGCGAATGGAACCTCGGCGCAGGGCCGGACTTCCGAAACGCCGTCCTTGAGATCGGCCCGGACCGGCGCCGGATCGTGGGCGACGTTGAGATACACCTCTGCCCCGCCGACTGGGACCTGCACGGGCACGGCGCCGACCCGAGATACCGCAACGTCGTCGCCCATGTCACGTGGCGCGGCGGCCCCGACCCCGGGTCGCTACCGTCCGGCGCCGTGTCGATCTGGCTGGGGCCGTTCGTCACCGAGGACCCGGCATTCTCCCCGGACAGGATCGACCTCTCCGCATACCCGTATTCTCACCTGCCATCCGAGATCCGCCCCTGCGAAGCGCACCTGGCGCACGATCCAGACCTGGCGCGCCAGATACTTGCCGACGCCGGAAGGCGCCGTCTGCGGATGAAGGCGAGGCGCCTCGTCGGCCGGCTCTGCGCCCGCGCCGCCGCGGACGCCTCGGCGCGACGCCAGGTCTTCTACGAGGAGGTGATGACCGCCCTAGGCTACAGCCGCAACCAGGCTCAGTTCCGCCATGTCGCCGAGCGAATCCCCATCGCAGCGCTGCCGGAGGACCCATCCGCGGCGAAGACCGCCATGCAGGTTGCCGCGGGGTTCGAGGATTGGTGCCGCAGCAGCAGGCCGAACAACAACCCGGAGCTCCGGATAGCCCATGCGGCGGACATATTCACCTCGACGCCCACCATGAGCCTCGCCGACGCCGCCGACTTCTCGAAGGCGGCCTGCCGGGCGATGGTTTCCGCAATGTGCGGCGACCACTTCATCGGCCGGGGCCGCGCGGCCGCCATCCTCGTGAACGTGGTAGTGCCATTCGCCATCGCCGAAGAGAGGACGTCCGAAGTGCTTGACTGGCTGCCGCCGGAAGACATATCGGAGCCAGTTCGCCTTACGGCGTTCCGGCTCTTCGGGCGCGACCACAACCCGGCCGCCCTCTACTCCGGCAACGGACTCCTAATCCAGGGGCTGCTGCAGATACACCGCGACCACTGCCTGCCGACACATCCCGACTGCGGACGGTGCGGGCTTGCGAAGGACCTTGCCTCGCCATGAAAGGACGCTGCCGTCTTCTATGTAATCGCGGTACCGAGCCGTATGCCCAGTTTCGCCAGCGGACGCGTCACAAAGTCCCGATCCAAAGCCCGCGGATGGGGGAGCGTGAGCCCCGGCTCGGAAAGCACCATCCCGCCGAAGTCTATGAGATCCAGATCGATTGTCCGAGGACCGTTTCGAACGGTTCTTACCCGACCGAGGTCGTCCTCTATCCTGTGCATCCGACGGGAGAATTCGCGAGGGTCAAGCGAAGACTCGAACACCGCCACCTGGTTGAGAAAGCGCTGCGACGCGAACTCCGGCGGCACGTCCACCGGCTCCGTCTCCTCCACCGCGCTTGCCGCGACAAGGCGCGTCCGCGGCATCTTGCCCAGCGCGGCGAGGGCCCGTGAAAGAAAAGCTTCGCGCGGCTCGATGTTGGAACCCAGGGAGACGATGGCTCGGCGCCGGGGACGGTAGGCATATCCGACGCCTCGCACAGCCTCAATGTCCGCCCCGGCGGCGCCAAGCTTTGAACGGAGCTTGAACATCGCCACGTTCAGGGCCGACTCGCCCACAGTCGAGTCAAGCCCCCAGAACTGCGTCAACAGCGCGTCTCGGCTGAACACCTCGCCAGGATGAAGGGCGAATGCGCGCAGCAGGGCCAATTCACGCTCGCTGAGCGCCTTCTCGCCCCCAGCCATGTCGCGCATCGCGAGCCTGAGAGGCTCCACGCGCCATTCGCCAAACGCGAAATCGGCGGAGGCGCCGGCTTTTCGCCGAAGCGCAGCGGCGATCCTGGCAAGCAGCACGTCCTCCGACGCCGTCTTGGCGACGTAGGCGTCTGCACCAGCTCCAAGACCACGTATCTCGTCCGCCTCCGAATCCAGCGCCGTAAGAAACACCACCGGCGTCTCGGGGTCTTCGCAGCGAATAGCCTTGCATACCTCGAGCCCGCCCATGCCGGGCATCATCACGTCGAGCAAAAGAAGATCAGGCCGCCGGGCCCGATAAAGCCCAAGCGCCTGATCTCCGTTCGCCGCCGTGCGGACGGCGTAGCCGCGCTCCTCCAGGACTCCCTTCAGGAGCTTCCGGACAGCCCGTTCGTCGTCCGCCAGCAGAATGTCCGCCAAGACGGACACGTTCGTTACTGCACGATGGCAGTGCTCTGAACGTAGTGGCCTGGCTGCCAGACGCGGACGACCGTGCCGTTGGCCTGCACCTGGTCGACATAGCGGCCCTCGACCCAGACGCTCTGGGCGACAGGCTGCTGCACGGCCACAGGCTGCTGCACGACCACCGGCTGCTGCACGACGACAGGAGCCGGCGCGGCAACCACCGTCGGCGCAGGCGTCACCACGACGCTGCTTGCGTAGCGAGGATAGGTAACCGCATCATAGATGGCGCTTCCAACCACTCCGCCGACGAACCCCGGCCAGAAGTGGCATCCGCCGCGACCCCAGAAGCCACCGTGATACCTCGGCCCGTGATGGAACCCCGGGCCAAAACAGGGGCCGTGAGGCCTGGCGAACGCGCCCAATGCCAATGCCATCACCGTTGCACCGGCAATCATCAGTTTCTTGTTCATTTTTCGCTCCCTTTCTCTGTTGTTGCTCGTTGTGTTTCTTCGGCCGCTTTACGCGCTCCTACTTATGATAGGCTGCGCAAGCTCCCGGTTCTGACAAGATTTTTCGCCATCCGCATGTCGTATAGTATACCATCCTTAGGCGGGTCTTGTAAACCCGTCTCCGAAAATCGCACGACGGACTAGACCGTGCGCTGGCAGGTTACAGCCTTCTCAAGGCGTAAGGCTATCACTGCCCGAGCCGCTGCCCGTCTTTGAGCAACCGCGCGCGAAGCTTGGCGTAGTCCACGTCCTGGACGGCGCAGCCGGCGGCGATCGCCTGGGCGGCGGCGGTTCCCGCCACCTGGCCGAGCGCGAAGAACACCGGCTCCATGCGGATCGAACCGAACGCCATGTGCGACGCCGAGAGGCAGACCGGCACGAACAGGTTTTCGCACTCGTCCTTCCTCGGCACGATGGCACCGTAGTCTATCGGATACGGGGGAAAGCGCATGTACGGCTTGCCCGAGCCGGGCGGATTTACGTCGTAGTCCTCGATGTTGCCCTCGTTCAGCGCAAAGCCCTCGCTGCTTACGTAGCGGCGACAGTTGTGCGAATCCATTCCGTACGCACCAAGCCCGACCGGCCTCGGCGCGACTCGCTCCCCGCGGCATTCGTGCTCCGTCATCACGTACTCCCCGACCATGCGCCTCGCCTCGCGCACGTACAGCTGGTTCTGCCATCCGTCGCCGCGCTCGCCGACGAATTCGTCCCTGCAGGTACCCCACCGCGCGACCTCGTTTCGGATCCTGTCGGGAACGCGCGGATGGTTCGCAAGAGTCCACATGAGCCCCTGCTGGTACTTCAGGTGCGCCGCCGCGATCTCGTCGCGCTCGGCATACGACGCCTCCGGCCAACGGTCCGCGCCGCCTATGAGGTCGGTCGAGAAGCCTGTGCGGTTGTTCGTGTCGGTCTTGCGGTTGGGCATCGGCGAGTTGATCCACGGCATGCCGTTGTGCCCCGGATCCAGCGGGCCGGCCTCGAGGTTGCGCAGCAACAGCTCGTAGTCCAGTTCGCGGTAGCCCGCGGGCTTCTTGAACGGTATGCGGTTGCGCGGATCGTCAGTAAGGCACATCCTGAAGCAGTAGGCCTGCACGCGGCTGTCGCCCGTTCCGTCGGGGTCCGCCACGTCGCGCTCGATTCCGGGAAGGAGTCCGCTCGAGGGATCGCCCTTCCTCACATAAGGGTCGACGCCTGCGTTGAGCTGGTGGTTCTTCATGAGCGCGCGCTGTATGCCGCTTATCGTCTCGCCGTACTTGGAGTTCGGCTCGCGCCCGACCGTGTACGAGACGCCTGCGGCGGCCATCAGGTCGCCTTCGTAAGTGCAGTCGAGGAACATCTTGGCGGCATGGCGCCTGCCGCCCTCGGTGTGTATGGCCACGATGCGGCCGTCCTTCTTCTCCACGCCGCCCGGGCCGCGGTCGAGCCGCTCGTTGCGGTGGATGACGAGAGCCCAGTCCTTCTCCCACGATTCCAGCACCTTCAGCGCCGCGCTCGGCTCGAACGTCCACATCGAATCCTCGCCGCTCTCCCAGCAGCTCTGCCCGCGCGGCCTGTACTCCTCGCGCTTCTGGAACTTCCACGCGGCGTCCGTCTCGTAGTACGCCTTTATGTCCTGGTAGAACTTGCGCGCGATCCCGCCGAAAGCCGCCTTGTTGCCGATGTCCGTCTGGCCGAGCCCGCCGGTGGTGAGCCCGCCGATGCGGGAGGTCGGCTCGATTACGACCGGTTCGAGTCCCATCTTCCGAGCCTGCACAGCCGCCGCGATGCCAGCCGGCGTCGCGCCGTAGATTACAACTGCGGCGCCAGCCGGCTCGAGCATGATGTCGCGGATCTTCTGCATGTCCGCCTCCGTGAAGCCGAGCCAGAGCACGTATTTGCGTATGCGCTCGGAGAGCGTCGCCCCCTCGAACCTGTCGAACGACTTCACGAAGTCCGTGAACCACTTCAGGTGCTTCGCGTCGTTGATGCCGCCCTGCCAGGCGGTTGTCTGGTAGTCTTTCCATATCTCGTCGTCGTCGAGTCCGAGGATACCGTGCAGGATTGTCGCGACCGTGCCCGTGCGGTCCGCGCCGCCGATGCAATGGAAGTCGATCGGGTAGTTCGAGCGGTCGAGGAAGACGCGCAGCACGCGGCGCGTGTCCTCCGCGCCTGACGTGTGGACTGCCGCGTAGCCGTGGTAGTTCGTGGGCATCGTGACGAACTTGACGCCCTCGCCGAGCGGAGAGCACGTCATGCCGAAGCGCTCGCGCGTGCTCCTGAGGTCGATGTCTGTCTTTATCCCGAGCTGCTCGACCATGTACTTGCGCCACTCCTCGGTAAGCCGCGCCGTCCCAGGCTCCTTTGGCTCCGACTTTATCAGCCGCAGGAATTTCCTGTCAAGCTCCTTCCCGCTTTTCAGCTTCGCGGAATACTTCGCGCCCAGCTCGCCCATCGAGGCGAGGGTGCCCTCTGCCTCCAGCTTCTTGATCTCGTCCAGGGTGTAGAAGACCGTCGTCGCGTTGTTGTTGAGCCCCGACGAACGGTACACCAGACCCTGCCTAACGCGGCGCCCGTCTATCACGCGTCCGCCGAGGTCGCGCACGTTCGGCACCTTCGGGATGCGGATGAGTCGCGGTGCCTGGTCCTCCGTCATGAACGAGCCCTTCGCGATTTTGCCGCCGCCGCGCACAGTCCAGTCGTATGTCGCCGCGATCTCCAGATTCCACACCTCGACGCGGTTGGTGGCGACGGCCGCCGCAAACCACGGCTTCTCCGCGCCTCGCCGCGTCACCGACACCTCGTACGGACCGCCATCCCCTCGCCACTCTAGCACGACGGGACGCGGCACCGAACGATAGCCCTTGATCTCGCGTTCCATCTTCGGCTGCGCGTCGTCGAAGAACTTCGCGCGCTCTTCGCGGCCCATCGCCATGAACGCCTTCTGCTTTTCGCTCAGCAGCGGGACAACCGCGCCGTCCTTCGGCGAAACAAGCGTAATCGCCTCCGCCAGGGACGCGATGCAGACCAGGCTCGCCACAAGCATCTTCTTAAGCATGCCACTCTCCTCGTTGTGTTGGTCGCGACATTGTACCAAATGTGCTCACCGCCGCCAGTATCGTTCTGGCGACAGGAACAGGTAGCCGGACGTGCCGGGAACGTCAATCTGGACGGTGCGGTGCATCCCTTTCGGCACAACTTCTCAACAGAACATCACCCCGCCACAAGCGGAGTGTCGCCCTCAGCTGGAATGCGAAATATGAATTTAGTGGTAGGCTTATTGGTAATCTTCATGTCGCCCATTGAGATTATGTCCATGCCTATCAGGGCATCGTACACCTTCAAATCCGATTCCGAAACCTCCACTCCGCGAATGACAAGCTTATTGGGCAACATCACGTCCACAACATACGCATACGCCTCGTAAGTGCCATTGGCAGTCTGGATGGGCTTTACGCCAACAGGCATCAATCCCAACTCCTCGGCGACCCTTGGACTAATCACAGAACCATATGCGCCAGTGTCCCAAATCGCCTTTACGACAACCGGCGTCCTGTTACCGCTGATTCGCTCTCCAGATCCGACGACCACAAGATTCGACTGGATATCGCGAACAATCTTGTCATAGTTTTCGACTACAGGCTCAATCTTCATAAGCTACTCCGTGAGAAATCAACACGCGGAGTGTGGAAGTAGGCGACTTCTTCCTCGTTGGCAGGGAGGCACTTGTGGACCGCGAACGTCCCTTGCGGATAGCCGCCGTCGATTGCGTTCTCAGCCGCAAGGAGCATCGTGCCGCCCGACGCGACAACGCCGTTTTCCGTACATGCAACATATTTGCCGCGATATACCGGCAACAGTGACTCGAGATTGGCGTGATACCAATCGACACACGCCTTGAATCTGGCTTTGTCGAACATGTCGTTTCCTCCAATGCCGCATATTATAGCAAAGGCCCCAAAGAACCGCAACCGCGAGGCGATTCGAGGCGATTTCCACGGAGGTAGGAAGAGGCGGAACCAATGCTCCGCAATGCACATTATGCAGCCCAAGCTGCATCACTTCCGAATGCAGGCAGGGAGCGTTCCTTCGCCTTATGGGGCGGATCAGAACGTGTAGCTCAGCGTCAGGCCAATCTGGTGGGAGAATCCGTCGTGCGTCGCAAAGCGGTAGGACGCGCCGGTGTCGTCCGTGTAGCGCTGGCTCTCGCCCGCCATCAGCACCAGGCCGTAGCAGCAGGCGATCTCCAGGTTGTTCCAGCTCCAGGCAAGGCCGCCGGAGATGATGTGGCGGTCTCCGGGGGGAAGCATCGTCGAGCCGATGTTCCGCTCGGTGCTGCACGGATCCATGTCGTAGACGTACGACGCCATCGCCGTCCAGTCCTCGGCGAAGTCCCACGCGCCGCCGAAGCAGAAGCGGAACACGTCGTCCCAGTCGAGCATCGTCGTCTTGTCGCCGCCCTCCAGGTTGAATGCGATCTTGTCCATCGACGACCAGCCTGTCCAGGTCATGGCATAGCCGAGGTGCACCGTGTCGGTGACGTCCCAGTTCAGGCCGGCCGCGATGGACTGCGGCAGGCGGATGTCGGCGCCGGCGTCGCCGTTGGCCTGCATCGCCCCAGCCGCAACAAGACCCATTATCTGGTCTGGCGTGGCCTTCAGGTACGGGGCGATGGCGTTGATGACGGGCGTGTTGAGCGACTTGACCTTCGTCCCGTAGAATCCACGCACCTTCGTGTCTATGTACGACCTGTACATCAAGCCGAGCGAGAGGTTGTCGAGGATGCGGTAGCGCGTGGACACCTGCCAGCCCCAGTCGGCGAAGCCGTTGTCGCCCTTGAGGCGCGTGCTCATCTGGCCCAGGCGGTAGTTGCCGAACGCCGCGAGCGGCTTGGAGTACTGCTCGAACGAGAAGTAGAGGATGCGGAAGCCAGCCGACACCGACCAGTCGTCTGTGATGCGGTACGCCATGTTCGGGTTGAGCACAATGCCCTCGACGAGCGTATCGGTCGTGTTCCAGTTCATCGCCCAGCTGTCGTCGTACTGAGTGCCAAGGCCGAATTCGGGAGCAACGCCCAAGCCGAAGGAGAAGTCCCACGGGAGCGGCTGCACCAGGTAGGCGTGCGGAAGCAGGAAGGCTCCCGGATCCATGAGGCCCGCACCCTTGCCGTTCACCGCAGCCGAGGCGCGGGGGATCTCGATGCCCGTGCCGACGGTGACAATGGTGTTCGTGAAGTCGGAAATCGTGGCCGGGTTGTAGAAGTTCGCCGAACCGTCGACAGCGCGGCCCATGACGGCTCCGCCCCAGGCTATGCCCTTGGCAGAGCCCTGATAGAGCGCAAAGCCCGCGCCTGATGCAACCAGAGACGCCGAAGCGACAATCGCAGCCGCCGTTCTACAGACTAGTTTCTTCATCGTGTGTCCTTTCACAGGTGTGACGGTGTGACATTATGAACTTTTTTGTCACACTTGTCAAGGGGGGGGGATGACAAAAACTACCGCGACTCTTCGATCCGGTTGCCCTCGACGACGATTCCGGCGCAGCTCTCAGGGTCGTAGACGACGCCGGGCGACTGCACGTTTGGCGACTTTCTGTAGACATTGTCGACGATCTTCGCGTCACGCACGTTGACAAGGAAGAACTGCGAGCGGCACGGGCTCTCCCTGCGCCTCGGGGTCGGGTCCTCCATCAGGTTCCCCCGCACGACCACGTTGCTCGCGCTTGAGATATACGCCGCGACGCCAGTGTTGTCTCGAAAGACGTTTCCCTCGATCAGGATGTCGCGGATGATCGGATAGTCCGTCGTGTCGGAGGACGGATCCGTGCGCAGGTAGATGCCCGTGTAGATCGAACGCTGGCGGTGGACGACGCCGCTGCCGGAAGGGTTGACCGTGTCGAAGAGGTTTCCGCGGATCACAACGTTGCTGACGCCGTACCCCTCGCTCCAGGCGCTGAAGGTGTATCCCGTCTCGATCTTGATCGCCCCCATCTCCTGGTGGCGGAAGACGTTGTTCTCCACAGTCACGTCGCGGGCGAGGATCAGAAGCCCGCGCGCGCGGTTATCGTGGAACCGGCAGTTGCGGACGATTACGTTGTGCGTGTCGTACGCCCAGTTGAAGAGTATGAAGCCGTCTTTTGTCTCCTCCGGCAGCTCCTCGGCGAACGTCACGTCGTAGCCGCTTCGCATCCCGGGGATGCGCTTCGCCTCGACAAGCGTGCCGAAGAAGCCCGTCGGGGAGTAGTCGCCGTTGCGGAACTCGACGCGGTCGCCCTTCCGCGCCGTCGCCAAGGCGACGGCCTTCCGGGCGCGAACGGTGCGCGGCCCCGTCTTGCGCACGAACGCCGTGTTGTCGTGCATGTTCATGATGTCGTCCGCGCCGAGGGAGAATTCGCAGTTCTCGAGCCTGACGAACCCACGGCTCTGCCCGATGTGGAAGTGGTCGGCCGTGCAGGTGATGACGCGCCTCGGGTCGCCCTTGGGCGGCACGATGTCCACGCGGTCGAAGGCTATGTGGTGCGACTTGCCGCCCATCACGAACGCATGGCCCGGGGTCGAGAGAACCGTCACGTTCTTCAGCTGTAGGTGCTCGACGTTCTCGAGACTGATGCCGTTGTAGTGGTAGTAGTAGTGCTGCACCCGGTACAGCTGGCCGGCGGAGATCCCGCCCGGGGCGTTCTCCACGCGCACCGTGCGCCCGTCGAGCCATGTCCTCTTCACCCGCTCCTTCGGCGGCTTGCCCATGTCGAGATAGCGCGTTATCCCGTCCTCGACGCCGACGGACCGCGTCTTCGGGTCGAACGCCGAGAGGACGACAAGCGCCGCGTCCTTGTCGGGGAAGTCCTCGTAGTCGACGAACTCGAGGTCGTACGACTTCGCGTCCGTGCGCTTCACCCGGACGAGGCTCGCAAGCGGCTCGCGGGACCAGTCCCAGTCGAGCGAGAAGTTCATGAACTTCGTCCGCAGCGTGCGGCGCATGCAGAGGAACGCGCCTGCGTGCCGGTACGAGACGAACACGGACCCGCCGCCGTCGAAGGTGAAGTCGCGGAAGCCGTCAAGCGTCAGCGGCGAGTCTGAGTTCAGCGCATACCTGCCGCGCGCGAGGACGAGCCTCGACGCCCCTTTCGCCTTCGCGTCCGCGAAGGCCGCGCGCAGCTGGGCCGTGTTGTCCGCATTCGTCTCGCTCACCCCGTACGCCGCGCAGTCGAGCGCAGGCCCCGTCGCGTTCCTCGGCGCATCGACCTCGAACTCGGCCGCCCCTTGCGGGAGGGACGGGCTCTGTCCCTTCCGCGGAAAGGTTGCGCCGCGCCTAGCGGGAACGAACGTGAACGGAGGGCGTTTCTCGACCTTGAGATCGGCGATGTCGGCCTTGATCTTGTTCCAGCCGTGGAACTGGATGCGGTAGTCCAGGCCCTCGCCGACGTCGAACTTCATCTCGCAGTCTTTCCAGCTCCCATCCGTAGGCACAATCCGCAGTGAGGCAAGATCCTTCTCGTCGCCGCCCCGGTCCTTCGGACGCACCAGCACGAACAGGAACGCCTTGCTGCCGAGCCCCTCGACCCGCGCCCTGAAAGTGACGCGGTACCGTTCGCCTGGCGCAAAGCCGCCGGCCGTCATCGCATACCGCCGCCAGCCGAACTCCCGACTGGCGGCCGAACTGTCGATATGGAGCACTCCACCGGAATCGACATGCGAGGAGTCCTGGCAAGACACCGTCGCATCGGGCAGGGATCCGGCGGACGGCAGCGAAACCGCCGTCACTGCCATCAGCACCATGACATATTTGAAAGGTGCCATGCAATCACTCCATTTTGCCTGTGACACAAAATATTATACCAAAATGCATAACGCATGTCAGTATAGTGGAGAACTAGAATATCCCACCTTGCAAAACGCTGTCGCGCCTCTGGAGAGCCTTGCGCATTTGAGAAACAACTCCGACGGCTGGCAAACAGCCTCCGTGCGGGCTCTGGCGACCGCTTCGCGGCTCGGGCGTTGCCCTCGGCCAACCCGACGCCTGCATATCCCCCAGCCGAAGGCTGTCCGCGAAGCGGATGCACTAGCAGGGGTGCGCGGGCGCATCCCCACTACGGCATCAGATCCGCGATTCCCAGCCGACAAGAGTTGCCGCCGAGACGAGAGCGCTACGCGCGACCGTTGTCGGCTTGCCTAGCGGTGCCCTGTAGATTGGCATGCAGCGAATCTTCCCCTCTACCGTGCATAAAACTTGTATTTTATCGTCTTTTTCTCCATTTACTGGCATATGTTAGCAAAAGATTTGTCATTTTGCAAGCGCACAAACCAGCTCATTTTGTCATTTTGCAAGCACTGCAGAAGCCCCGGTCTGTCATTTTGCTAACCGCAGACGGGGACTGTCCCCACACCATTGGGGGACTGTCCCCAAACCATTGCTACACCTTGAACTCGTAGCCAGGCGCCTCGCGCCGCACCTTCGCCGCGTACATGACGTTGAAGACGTCCAGGTCGATCCGCGCGATGCGCAGGTTCGCCGAGCTCTTCTCGTCGCCCGCGACCAGTTTCTCCGCCTCGTCGAAGAGCTTCTGCCAGCGGGCGATCTCCGCTCCCTTCAGGAACGACGTGCCCCCTACGGGGCTTCCGTACGGAAGGAGTATCTCGGTGCCTGGATAGCCGTTCTTGACGAGCGAGTCGTAAGTCTCGTCCATGTACCGCATCATCGCGGGCGCCGCCTTGCCGAACTTGCGCGACATCATGTCCGCGACCACGGCGCGCCAATTTGTCGATTCTGCGGCAATGCCGCATGCGAAATCATTGGGGTTTTCGTGCGATGCCAGCGGGGAAAATCGACGCGGAAAAAACGCTCAAATTGAATATCTGGCAAAAAGCCGCCCAAAAAGCGGCTTCTCTGCTGATTTCGCATAACCCTACAGGGTTGGGAAAGTTCTAATACAACATCCCCGCCTGCGCGGTCAAAGCGAATACGCCATCGTGTCAGCGCAGGTACTTCAGAATCAGTCGGGCCGCCTCCTCGCGCATCCGATCCGGCGCCGTCCTGTCGTGCATGTCGACGACCATCACGCGCTCCGGCGCAGACTTCAGGAACGCCGCCACCTCAGGCTCGGAGCCCGCGACTTCACGCAGCTTGGCGAGGTACTTTACGTCCTGCACGCTCTGCCGGAGGTTCATGTACCTCATCGACGGCACGAACGTGTCGAAGTTGCGGTAGACTAGGCTCCCGAAGGTCGTCACCTTGAAGTCGGGCTGGCCCATCCCGCCCATGTCGTCGCAGAACCAGAACTTCTCGTCGGCGCTCAAGCCGTGGTACTCGCCGAACCAGGCGTGCAGACGATACTCGCGGTAGAGCGGCGTGCGCGGCGAGGTGGAGCAGGTATAGTGACGAATCGTCTTGCCCCTCGCCATCTGCTTTGCGTTGAACTCGACGAACTCCCCCTGCTGGAAGTAGAAGCCGTCCCATAGAAGCCACGAGTCCGTGGTGTCGGCCATTTCACGGAAGAACGCGATCGGAAGCCTCACGCCGCCCATCGTGAGCGTCAGGCGCACCTCGGGTGCCGCCGCCTTAGCGGCCTTGTGCGCGGCGGCGATTTCCGGCGCGCGCCTGAGCTGCGGCTCGTCGAACGTTTCCATGTTGAAGTCGGCGACGGCGACTCCGGCGCCGTTCATGAGATGCCGGACGGCCTTCACATACTCTCCAAAGCAACGCGCCTTCTCGTCGAGCGCCAGTCCGGGCCGTCCGTACTTTGCAAGTGCGGCGTCATAGCATCCGAACCCGACGAAGAATGTCGGGCGCCCGATGCCATACTCTTTGGCCCACGCAGTCTGTCGGCGAATGTCATCCATCGCGCGCACAGCCTGCGACAGCGGCTTCGTGAGGTCTATTGCGCCCGTTGCCTTGTCGTGCGCATAGACGACGTCCCACGGCGACACCTGGAACTCCGTCACGCCGGCGTCCATCATCATCTTCGCCGATTGCCTGTTGATCGGGCGCTGGAAGAACCCGCCGGGCCGCGCCGGACGCTTTGCAAGGACGATCGGCCTGATTTCCAGCAAGAACGGCACGTCCTGCATTGCTCCCTTGTACTGCCGCTCGTGGTAGCCCTTCCCCTTCGCGGGGTTGAACGACGCGGACTCCCCGAGCGGCATGACGCGCAAACGCCCGGCGTAGGTCCCGGGCTTTGCATCCATGAGGTCGAAGTCGATCCAGACGACCCCGGCCTCCTTCGGTGGCACGACAAGTGACAGGACGTCGCCCGCGCACGACAGCGGATCGAGCCGCACCGTGCACGGCGTCTGCTCCGTGTCCTTGAACCTCATCGCCCGGCGGAGCGTCACGCGCTCCGGCTCAAGCCCTGCCAAACCGAACTTCCCATTGTATCCGGCGCGCCATTCCTCCGCCGGATTGGACGTGTCCGTCTCAAGCCGCACGACGTATTCCTCCGTCCTCCCCGAGAGGTTCATGACCGCCACGGGAACGCCCGTCACCTCGTTGACGGCCGCCTTCAGTTCAATCCTCTCCGGCGGCTCGAACACCTCGGACGGCACGAACGGACAGCCGAAGTCGGACGTGGACGATACGCGTGCGACGGTGAACGGTTTTCCCTTGAGCGCGTTGAACCTGGCGTCGCGGCGAGCCGCCTCGATGCGCTGGACCGCAGCCTCGAACTCGTCGCGCGTGGACGCCTTCTCGCCCTCGGCCTTCCACCCGCGCACCAGCGCGTCGTTCCACGAACCGAAGACGAAGAAGCCGAACCGATCCACCTCGGCGAACTTTTCCTTAACCGGCGCCCAGCATCCGAGCTCCCTGGCCGCCGCGCGCGTGCGGCAGACGTTGACGCGAATCGACTCTCCCTGCTCCGGCACGGATCTGAAGCCCAGCAGCGCATACGGAATACGCGCGACGCTCGTGTATCCGTTTTTGCCGACCTGCGTCTCGACGCTCCACTTCGCAGACCATTCGGGCATGTCGACGCCGCTCTTGAACGCCGTGCGCGCGCCGGCCGGATTCCATGCAAACTGCGTCGACGTCCGATCCGGATTCTTCCCCGCAGGGCCGAAATAGACCTCCAGCACGTCCGCCGCCCACAGGTTGTCCGCCGTGCCCGGGCGCACCTTGCGAGGCTCATCGCAGACGACGCGCACCTCAAGCGCGTCCGCTCCCGCCGTCAGCGTCGCCTCGGTCTTTGCGCCCATCGGCTCCAGCACGCCCCTCTTCGGATCCAGCCTCAGGAAATCGCCGAAGACCTCGCCGCTGCGTGCGGCCTTTGTCCGGGCGACGGGCTTGCTCTGCTCCGCATCAGCGCCGCCCGAGAGAAGCGCCCTCGCGAGATCGCGCGACTCCTCGACCGTCACGTTGTCGAACAGGACGGCGTCGCCGATGCGGAGCGTGACAGGCGGATACTGCGTCGATTGCCACATCTGGAGCGCCAGCACCGCGCGCGTCGCGCCGGGATGCGTGCGGAAGGTGCCGCAGTAGCGGGACCAGCCGGGGCGAACGTACACTTTCCCGAGTGAGGTCTTGCCGGGCTTGGAGTCCCTGGCCCACACGCCCGTCTTCCAGTCCTGGAACTTGACGTTGACGCTCTTGACGCTGTCGCTGCGCACCTCGAACGAAAAGTCGTAGAGCGTGTCGCCCTTCACCGGCAGGCCGACGGCCTTCCCGTCGCCGCCGATGAAGGCACACGCCGCGAAGACGACGGAGCCGTCGTCGTTCGTGACGGCGCGCATGACCTCCAGCCGGCCGCACCGGTTCCAGTTGGCGTCCTCGACGAAAAGCGAGAGTGCGCCTGGATTCGGAATTGCATCGCCTCTGAGAGTCCTGTCCGCCGCGTCGAAGTCGCCGCGAGGGAAGAGATTCCCGGCGAACGAAGCGCAAGCCGCCCCGAGAGCCGCAGCCAGCACAGGAATTCGGCTCATCGCACGCCCCCCTACCTGAAGATCAAGAAGAGACCAGCGGCCGGATGGCTCTCGTTGACCGTGCCGTTGACGATGCGACCTTCCGACCCGGGTTCGATGCGGTAGACGTCGACCGTACGCCCGCCAAGATCGAGAAGAGTCCCCTCGCCGACGGCGAGACTGGTCTTTCCGCCAACCGTGCGATCACCCCAGTCAACGGATCCGAGGCCTCCCGCCAAGGCGACCGTAGCCTTGGCCGTCTGCGAGTTCGTGATCGAGTTGAACGGCGGAAGTTCGTCGAACGTCTGCCGCGTCCCCGCGAGGTCGAGAGCCGCGTCAAGATCCGAGACGTCGCAATGGAACGCGACGGGCGCCGTCCCCTTCAGCGCAACGGTGCCGACGCCGGAAAGCGCGTTGGTGAACGTCACCGCCTCCGCGTTCTCGAAGACGAGTGCGCCGTCCTCGAGGACGACCGGCCCTGTTCCCGCAGAGTCTCCGCGCGCCAGCGCCAACGTGGCCCTCACGACATGTGTCCCGCCCGTGTAGGTGTTCGCGCCGGAAAGAACGATGACGCCGGGCGAGTGGGCAACGTCGAGCCGGTCGCCGGAAACGACGCCTGACAGGGTGCCGGTCGCATCCGCCGACGATGTGGCGATCCGCGCAGGCGCCGTCAGCTCGACCGCGCCGGAGACCGTTCCGCTCTTCTTGAACGACAGCGCGCCGTTGCCCATGCGCCCGTTGTACTCGGAATGGCGGATGCCCGTCCCGGCGACATGGAAGCCGTTCGCCCACGTGCCGCCTTCGAGGTCGAACCGCACCTGGCCACCGTGGCGCTCGCCGCCGATGACGTAGACGTCGCCCGACGAGAAGCAGGCCGCACTCTGGGCGTAGACGCAGGCCGACCCGATCCGCGCCACGCCGGAATAGGCGTTCGCGCCGGACAGGTTGACCGCGCGGAAGACCGAATTGTCCGCGACTCCCATGATCGAAAGCCCCGCCCCTGCGAGGATCGGCGCGGAAAGCGTGCTGCGGCTGCTCTCGCCCGACGTGTACCCGCCAACGACGACAAGGCCCTCCGCCGCACCGAACGAGACGCCCGCGCCCGCCGCCGCCTGCAGCTGGGCCGTCTTCTCCAGGGCGAGGACGCCCGTGTTCACGCCGTCGCCGATGGCCAGCGTCGTGTTCGCGCCAAGCCTGACGGTCATCTGATCCGCAATCGCCATCGCCTCCGCCGCGTACGAGGCCGAAGCCGGGGTCTCGTACCAGGCTCCTGCGTTCTGGACGAACCGAAGGACTGTGCCCGATGTCGAACCGGAGAACGTGGACTGGCTGAGGACGCCGGAAAGAGGCACAAAGCCGCGCGACGAATCGTAGCCGAGGAAACCGATCTCGAGGTTCTTGAGGCCAAACACGTTCGCTAGGACGCGCCCGCTCGCAGCGGACACCGGCACAGAGCCTTCCGTCACCCTGACGCTCGAGGCGCCGTCAGCCCCGACCTTGGCGACGTCGTCGCGCAGGACGAGCATGCCGCCTGGCTCGAACGTCATCGACGGCACTTCGACCGACTGCGCAGGGTCGCCCGACGACTTGCGCAGGAAAATCAACGATCCTCCGCCGGCCTTGAGCGCCTTGCCGGCGCCGCCAAGCGTCAGAGTCCCCGAAGCGGCGCGCGCGTCGATGGCCAGCTGCCCGTTCCTCAGCACGAAGTCGCCGGAACCGAAGAAGCCCCCGTCACCGGAGAGGCTGGCGCCGGACGCCACGTGTACCGCCGTTCCATCGACCGCAAACGGGCCGGAGATGGACGGCCGCGCCGAATAGCTGAAGAACGGGGAGCCGCGGTGGACGATACCGCCGTCTACGCCTCCCGCCGCCGAGGCGATGGCGCGCGAGACCAAGACGTTGAGGCCGTAGTGGATTTCGACGCCGCCGTCAAGATACGTGAGGCCCTGGAGCGTCGCGCCTCCCTCGCCGACGGAGACGGACAGCGTTCCGGACGCCGTGTTGAACGGAGCCTTCGGCGCAGCGGTCGTGAATGGAATCCGCACGATTCCACCGTCCAAAACGAGATTCGCCGCCGATGCTGAACCGCCGATCGTCGGCGCGCTGCCGGCAATCAGCGTACCGCCAGACTGCCGAAGCGTGACGTCGTCCGCGGAAAAGGTAAAGTTCCCCAGATTCGCCTCGCCGTCGGTCATCGTCATGTCGGCGAAGAGAGTCGTCGCGCCGGAGGTCTTGCTGTAGTTGCCGAACGTCATCGGCGACCTGACATCCAGGGTTCCGCCGCCCGTGACCTTTGCGCCGCATGTCGTCGCACCGGAGTTGTTGATCTTCAGTGTGCCGCCGGCCACGTCGAGTCCGCCTATGGTCGAAAAGTCGAAGCTCCCGAACGCCGTACCGTCCCCCAGCGTCGTGGTGCCGCCCTTGACGCCGAAAACGCCCGTCAGCTGCACCTGCCGGTTGGTCAGCGTAGTCGTCCCCGCCTTGACATAGAAGTCGCCCGGACCGTCCACGCAGAATGTGTTCGCGCTGCCGTCGATTCGCGCGATGACAGCCACGGGGTTGCCGTCCGTGTCGGCCAGATGGAGCGGGAAGCCTCCCGAATTGCACCGATAGTCCGAGCCGAACACGAAAGGCCCCTTCACGCCCGGCAGGAACGACAGCCACTGGCTGGCGGTCGTCGTGCCGGCGTTCTCGAACACGTTCGTCGCGCCCAAAACCCAGCGGGCCATTGAACTCTTGGCAATCTGCGGCTGGATATTGGCATTGAACGTGCCGGAGAAGACCTGGTCGGCACCTTCCGGCACAACAATAAACAGAGGCGAATAGGACGAGCTTGTGTCGAAGACCTCGCCGCAGCCCGAAAGTCCCCCGATGGTGTTTCTCGTGGCCCAGCCACGAAGATGCAGCTTTGAGCCTTCCTCCATGACAATCTCCATCGTCGTGATGAATTTACAGGTTCTCGCGTAGAACGTCGCGCCAGAGCCAACGACAAGCTTCTGTGCGCACATGCGGAGAGCGTCAACAGCCTCCGTTGTCTGGCCTTGCAGCGTACCTTCTGCCACGACGACCGACCGGAAATAATTTCCGCTCGCGTCACCGCCAATCTGCCTGTACATGAACGTTCCGCCGCCCGTCTTGTAGAGCGAGTGACTGAGGTTCTTGGAAATGACGATGCCGTCGTGCGAGACGGTCGTTCCGCTAGCGACATGGAGTTCGTTCGACGCGGCGTAGCTGACGCCAAAGCCCCAGCCGGTCTTGTTGGCAGCCGTCAGCGTCACATTGCCGCCCTCGAAGCGCAGCGCCCGGAAGTCTCCTGAATTAGGATGCCGAACCGTCAAATCTCCGGCGTTCCTGAAGACGACGATGTCGCCGTCCGCTGGCCTCACCCCGCCGGCCCAGTTCAGGCGGTTTGTCCAATGGTAGGATCCATCCTCCTCGACGCCGGCCCCTCCGGACCAGACGATTTCCGCCGTCAGTCCCTCGACCGCCGCCAGCGCGATTACGGCTGCAAGAACCAGCCTTTGGACTCTAATGACATTCCTCATTTTCTGCTTCCTTGTTAGTTAACTATTCTCATGCTCCTTAGTTGCAACGAGATTATACTATAAGAATAGCCGCGGCAAAAGACATCCCACAAAACAAAAATGTCCTCAATGTCCTTAATTCGACAGGGACACACCTCTTCGTCGACAGTGCCTTCGGCAGGCAGGCTGTCCGTCATGGAAACGTCTCGCCTCGCTCGTATGTCATGTACTGCGAGTTGTTCACGGGAACTTCACGTCTGTTGAGATACGCAAGCGCAGGGCTAATGAGCCGGAGTGCGAGCTTCTTCGGGTCGTGTACAAAAGCCGAAAGCTTCTTGGCGTAGGGGATACGATTCCCCTCATTGACAAGAGTCGCAAAACGGATGTCGTTCGGAGCTCGTATACCGTAGGCTGCAAATGCGGCGAGTGCGCCTGATGCGACGTAATCGTCGGTGAACAATAGCAGATCTGGCAACCAAGACTTTCCCTCCTTCTCAAATCGCCGAAGAAACGCCCTGGTCGATGCCTGGACAATGCCGTCCAAATGGGACAATCCGTGCAGCGGGGGTATCTTCCAAATGTCGCAGACGATCCCCGACTCCTCCAACAGAGGCTTCAGATTCAACGCGCCGGGGTACAGAATCCCGACCTGAAGGACTCGCAGAATCCCGCGTTCAACACACTGGGCGACGAAATCCTCTTGGGCACTCCGGTCGTCCCTTTCGAGAACAGTTCCGACACAGCCGTCCACACCGCGTACGCCACCGAAGATTACATACGGAAGATTGCTGCGCGAAAACCATCTTCGGATGGCTGGGTGCGTACAGCAGACAATCGCAAGAGCGACATTGAACTCGAAGCAGCGCTCAACTGCGGAGAAGTCAAACGAACGCGCGGCATTCAGGCGGATGCCTACAGTCAACATCAGGTAGCCGGACGCCTCAATCTTGCGGCGCACCTCAAACTCAATCGTTGAACCAGAGAAAGAATCGGAATCAGCCTCATGGCGCACATAAAGCACAACGCTCTTCCACTTCTTTAATCCGCTCGGACGGGCAATGACACATCCAAGTCTCGTCCGGGTGATGACGACGCCCTCCGCCTTCAGCCGCCAATACGCCATGCGCGGAACACGAAGCGAGACGCCGAAGTGCCGCGCCATCGCCTCGCGTGACGGCAAACGGTCGCCTTCCTTCAAGACACCATCGGCAACGGCCTTCCGGACTCCGTCCACCAACTGATCGGTGAACGTCGCCTTGCTCGTCTTGTCTATGCGAAACGGCAAGTCTTCCGGATTGTAGTTCATGACGAGAACAGCTGATTGATGCGGCAGGCGATTTGATCGGCGATTCTGCCGTAGACTCCGCTGGGGTGTCCAGCATCAGACAGTTCTTCCGCAGTTGCCTTCGCTGCGGACGGAAGCAACTGGACGATTCGCTCGATGCGCCCGCGCGTGAACTTCGGGCTGATGTCGCATTTCGCGGAAAACGCATCGAAGGATGCGACTGTAACGTCGCCGAACTCCTTTGCCCCTCCTATCGACATCGCCATCCGCCCTGCGAGATTCGGATAGACCGCTGTCGAAAGAATGTCGTACAGCGGCGCAACGGACGGCACGCCGCCGCGATAGAGAAGCGAGAAGTTCCCAGAAAGACGTTGAGCCGCTCGCTCATTTCACGTTATCTCCCCTGCATCTGAAATCCACCGCGATGCCAAGCACGGCGAGAATGCGCATAAGCTTGTCGAAGTGGACAGACGGCTTGCCGTCCTCAACGTCGCGCAGAAAGCGGACGCCGACATTGGCCATCTGCGACAACTCTATCTGCGTCGCCCCTTGCCGCTTCCGTTCCCTTTGAACAATCACGGCTACATCTGACATTGAATTCATCTTCATAAATCACCGTGCAATGAATTTTATCAAATTTACCCTCTCGGCGTCAACCCGTTCGGGGCGATTCTGGAAGAATCCAACCCCAAATCCCACAAATCAACCCGTTCGGGGCGACAATGCTCCTCGCAAGATTCCTTATGCGCCCCACTTCTTGGGACCGTTCTCCTTGATCCACGCGCGAGAGACGTTCACTGCGTCGAGGTTCATGTCGACGAGCGGCGTGCAGTGGAAGATGACTCCGTGTATGGCCTTCTGCGACAGGAGCCGCGAGGTCGCCCCCAGCTGGCGCTCCATGTAGGCACCGGGCATCGGCTTCTTGCCGCCGAAGTCCCACATGTACTGCCCGAGAAGGACGGGCTTCTCGGCGCCTATCAGGTCCCTCAGCTTGCCGACCTGCTCCTCGATCGTGCCGACGTTCTTGCCGTTCCAGAACCAGAACGTCACCTCGTCGCAGAGGTCGAGGACTTCCTTGAACTCGCTCTTCACCCCGTTCGCGTCTGAATACAGGACGACGCCCAGCTTCATGCCGCGGGACTCTGTCCCCTCGCGAACGCGGGCGAGCTGTTCCATGCTGGAGCCCTTCCCGGCCCCGCTCCAGAAGTCGTCCATTATAAGTGTGGTGAGGTTCGGCATCTTGTCCGCATACTCGAAGCCGAGTCGCACCGTCTCGTCGAAGCTCTCGACGGCGCTGTCCGTAATCGAGAAGCCAATGCGCTTCGTGTTCCTGAACTGCTCCATGTACTCGGGGAGGTTCGCCTTTGTCGGAAGGTTCCGCCAGCGCACGACAAAGCACCCGGGAATGTTCATCGCCTTGCAGGCGTCCGCCATGTCGATGCGGCGATCAAACGGAAGGTTGTACTGTTCCTTCGCTCCCTTCATCGACGCGAACGAATCCGCATGGTGGCCCCACATCCAGAGCCTGTCGCCGATCGTGTCGCCGTACGGCAGTCGCTCGCAACGACCGCGCGGCAGGCACGCGCAGTCGCCCAAAGCCAGCGCCCCGCCGGCAAGCGCCGCGTTCGCAATGAACTCCCGTCTGTCTAGAACACCAGCCATCTATTTCCCTCCTGCCGACATTACGACAAATCCAACTGCAAGGACGGCGATTCCGGCTGACAGCAGCCATCGCGTCCGCCGCGACGTACCCTTCCACTCGCCGAGGACGACGCCGAGAATCGCAGAAAAGAACACTGCGCTCGACATCAGCACTGCGAACGAGACATAGCGGAAATCGCCCATAAGCGGCTCGCCCGCCTTCTGCAGCACGAACTGCATGACGCCTATGATCCCGACAAGGACTGAAAAAAAAGTGTTTGAGAGGAGAGTGGAATAGTGGAATGGTGAAATGGTGGAATGGTGCGATGGTGGCACCTTTCCACTTTTCCACCTTTCCACCTTTCCACTCTTCCACTTCCACCCCACCCACACAATCTGCGTGACAAGTCCTCCCCACAGGACGACCGTCAAGATCGGCATTCCCGCCCAAGTCGGCGAACAGCCCGCATCCAGCGCCGCCTTCTCAAGCTCCGGCGCGCCCTGCAGGCCAAAGTTGATTCCGGCGGACGCAACGCCCGCGATTATGGCGGTCACAAGCCCCTTCTTAAAGTCGAACTCCGCGACGGCCTTCTTTTTCGCGTCCTCGCTCATCTCGCCTTCCTTAAGTCGCCCGGCCACGCCGACCGCCACGATTCCCGCAAGCGCTATGCCGACGCCGCACAGTACCATGCGCGCGGAAGGCGTGGCGACGATATCAGCGGCATGCCCAGTGCAGATCGGCGGGAGCAGCGTCCCAGTCGCCGCACAAAGCCCTGCGCCTATGCCGAGCCCGAGGCCGATGCCGAGATAGCGCACCATCAGCGCCCAGCAGAGCGCCCCGACGCCCCACAGTACGCCGAAGCCGAAGGAGCGGGAAAGAGTCGAGGCCGACGCCGCGCCGAGGACATTCCAGAAGTCGGGAACTACAATCGCGTCAAAGGCGAGCGGAAAGACGAGCCAGCCCGCAAGCACCGAGACAAGCCAGCCCGTCTCGTACGCCCATCCCTTCACGCCGCGGAACGGCAGGAGGTATGTGGCCGCGGCAATTCCCCCGAGCAGGAACACCAGCGTTCCGAATATAGGGTTGGCAGTCATGTCACACACTCCTCATATTGTCTTAAGCCACTCGTTGAAGAATGGATTGGCGAAACGCCCTCTGGCGCTCTTTCAATCCGCAGCCTCGCTTGCTGCGCCGCAAGGCAGCCCAAGCAGCTCCCTCGCCGATATCACGCATCCGAAATAGCCGTCGGCAGGAACGCGCCTCGACAGATTGCCGTCGTAGACCAGAACGGGGATCACGGACACATTGGATGGCGTCTTCAACTTCGAAAGCTTCTCCTCGACCTCCGACACAACCCATTCTCCAACGGACTCCCGGCGCTTGATCTCCACGACGTATAGCATCCGCCTTGTCTGGACAAGCAGGTCTATCTGGCACCCCGCCGCCCGCGCCGTGGGATTCTGCACGTATGGCGCAGCCGACAGGATCAACGTCTGGTCAAGTCCGATGCGACGTATGATCTGCCTAATGTTGTTGTACACAAGACACTCGAACTGCAGTCCGAGCGCGGCATTCCACCCGGGAAGCTGCGCGAGCGATATAAAGGTAAACGTACCCTTGCGGATCAGCTCGCGGTTGGGCTCGATAAACTTCAGATAGAATCGCGTGTAGTTGTCCGATATGCGGTAGCGCACCACGTTCGACCTCTTTCCGGTGCTCGGGTTCAGCCCTGTGTCCTTTGCGACAAATCCCGCCGTCTCCAACTCCGCAAGACATGCCGAGAGATGTCCGTTGTTCTGCAATCCGAGCGCCTCGGCGACCTCGGTCGGAGTCTTCATCCCTTCTCCAAGCGACATGAGCATACGCCTCTTAAGGCCAAGGTTCGCATCCAGCGCATCGTTGAATATCTCGTCGAACTCGTCAACCAGCAACGCACCCGACATGAAGCACAGCCTTTTGATGTTTTCGTCGGCGGACATCGACGGATCGACGTTCTCCAGGTACTTCGGCACTCCGCCGGTTACGGACAGAACGTCGATTATCTCAGTGCTCGACACCTTGCATCCCCCGCGACGCCAGAATGCGGCGCACTCGCGCATGGAGAGTTCCGGAACGAGAAGATTCAGGGACGGCCTTCCGACGAAGCCCCTGCTCTTCAGTATCTTCTTGTCAATCCAGCTCGACACGGATCCGCAGAGGACCATGATCAACTTCGGATTCTTTGAAAACCTGTTGTCCCACGCATATTTCAACTCGCCGGGGAATGCAGCATCGTACTTTCCCATCCACGATATCTCGTCAATGAGCAATACGGTCTTTTCGCGTGGATTCAGTGTCTTTGCGAGCCGTGCGAACGCATTGAACCAGTTGCCCAAAGGCGAGTCATCACACCCTGTTTGCTCGGCGAGCTGCCTCGCAAATGCGGTAAGCTGCGTTTCGTTGTTTACCCCAGACTGCGGCTCAACCCCCTCCAGCTTTATGAAGCGGACGCGGTTTCTGCGGGCGAACTCCTCGATAAGCGTGGATTTCCCAATGCGACGACGTCCACGACAAGTGACCAACGAGGCCACAGGCTTTCGCCAAAGTGCCTTCAATTGTTCAAGTTGTTCTTCCCTTCCAACAAACATCCGCAGACTCCAAACTGCTTACATGAATGAATCAGGCATATAATATCAAATTATTATCACATCCGTCAAGTACACGTCGGGCGAAGAATCTGCAAAATGCATATTCTTCGCCCATGTCGAAGCCCATCAGCGGCTCTCCGGCCTTCTGCAACACGAACTGCATGACGCCTGTCGGTGGCTGCGGCGATTCCTCCGAGGAGGAACACCAGCGTCCCGGCTATTGGATTCGTTGTCATGTCATGATTACTTGAAAAGATCATCGCCCTTGACAACCGCCATGATGTTTCCACTGTACTTGCCCTGCTTTAACCCTGATGCAGCTATCAAAACCGTTCGGACAGACTTTCTGGTCTCGCTCAGACGGCGAAACGACTCGACACGATGCACAATGCCAGAATCCTCGGACTTGTTCAACTCGTATGGTTCGGCGGAATACTTGATTTCGCAGATGTCAATGACGCCGTCTGCACGGTCAATCAACATGTCGATCTGCGCACCTTTTTTGCAATCATGACCCGGTGTCTTTGCCGTCCAGGAATACACATCGGCCTCCATTCCGGAAATACCAAGGCTCGCCTTTATCTGCGGCACATGCCAGAAGCAGACACGCTCAAATGCCCGACCCCTCCAGCCGTTGACGCGCGGAGATCCATAGTTGAGCGTCCAATGGTTCGGATCGCTCCCCTTCCATTTCTCTATAAACTCGAAATAGAAAAGGCAGTATGGATCGATCAACTGGTACAGTCCGCCTGACTTGTACTTGCCGATTGCATTGTAATAGCGCAGGAATCCGCATTGCACAAGCTCGGTCAGGCACTCGGTGACGTCCTTGCCGGACGAAACGCCCAGTCCGTCGATGATTTCTTCGCGCGTCATCCCGCATTTCTTCTTCCCAAGCATTCGCACAACCGACATGTGCCTGGTCGGAGACTTGAAAAGCGACGAAAACACCCTGTCGAACTCCTGTCGCATCTCGTCCTGCTCACCGAAGAAAAGCCAGTCGAAATTCTGGGCGGCGCTCATGTCGTCCCGTAGAAGACTCCAGTAGTAGGCCACGCCGCCAATCGCCATATAGCATTCGATGAGCTGCTGGCGAGTGAAGTTCAATTTCCTGTACGATGCGTATTCCTCGCATTCACGAAGCGTAAACGGCTTCAGGGGAATCTGGCACGTGACGCGGTTGTGAAGGCCGCCGCGCGACTTCAGCACCTTGTTCACCACCCATGTCGTTGCCGACCCGCAGATGATCAACAGGACATCCTTGCGCAGAGCCGCCCAGCCGTTCCAGAAACGTTCGAACGCCGGAAGGAATCCCGAACACGGAGAATCAAACCATGGCAATTCGTCAAGAAAGACGACCTTCTTCGATTCCCGGCGCGATTCCAGCATCTTCGACAATTCTGCAAATGCCGATATCCATGAAGTCAACGGTGGGCAGTCTGGCCACCCCTGCTTCCGAAGCTCCTCGCGAAAAGCGGCGAGCTGATCTCTCTTGCCGGTGTTCTCCATCCCAACTGCATGGAATGCGTATAGCCCGTGAAACACTTCGTTGATCAAATACGTCTTTCCGATGCGGCGACGCCCATAAACCGCAACAAACTCCGACTCATGCGATTCGTATGCGCGCCTAATGCGGCGACATTCATCTACTCTTCCTATCATGGCTTGTCCTTTCATGAATTGGCTTGGGACAATTATACCATAATTTTTATATTTTGGGGGAATCTAACTGGTGTTGCTGGAGAGATTTCCCCAAAAACTAAAATATTTCCATATTTTGGGGAAATCTTCACCCGACATGCTCCACCTTCCCAGCAATTCTCGCGACAATGCCCGGCAAACAGCGCACCTCTACCGAGCCCTGACAACGCGCAAACGACACCGCCGACGGGGCCTGACACCGCGCCATTCCTCCACAGGAGCTACTCCTTTCTTTCAAATGACCCCGCACCGCATTCCGCGCAACTGCCGCATCACGCGGCAACATCCTATATACTCGATCCTATCTACTAAAGTCCTTGCCGGCCACTAATCCGACTTTGCCGCGCCTACTACGACTCGCCCCACATCTTCTCCCCGTGCGCGGCTATCCAGGCCTTCGAGAGGTTCACTGCCGGAACGTCGAGCGCGGCAGCGAACGTCGGATGAAATATGAGGCCCGTCACCGTCCCGTCCGCGAGGAAACGTTCCGCAAAATCGAGCTGCTGTTTCATGAGGTCGGCCGGCACGGGCGCGGCGACCGTGAAGTCCCACATGCATAGCCCGAGGAGAAGATCCTTGTCGGGGCCGATGAAGTCGCGGCACTTGCGCACCTTCTCCGCCATCGTCGGGATGCTGCTGCCGCTCCAGATATGAACGATCTCCTTGTTGTCACTGCCTCTCTCCCCTAGCCTGGTAAATCTTCACACGCCCCATTTCCGGGCGCCGTTCTCCTTGATCCACGCGCGAGAGACGTTCACTGCGTCGAGGTTCATGTCGACGAGCGGCGTGCAGTGGAAGATGACTCCGTGTATGGCCTTCTGCGACAGTAGCCGCGAGGTCGCCCCCAGCTGGCGCTCCATGTAGGCGCCGGGCATCGGCTTCTTGCCGCCGAAGTCCCACATGTACTGCCCGAGAAGGACGGGCTTCTCGGCGCCTATCAGGTCCCTCAGCTTGCCGACCTGCTCCTCGATCGTGCCGACGTTCTT
>JAFRBA010000214.1 GCA_017405115.1 Kiritimatiellia bacterium | reverse complement strand
GTCGATGCCCTCGTTGCGGAAGTCCGTCCCGAGCTCGAACACCTTGTTCATTCCGCCGACGAGGAGCCGCTTCAGGTAGAGCTCGGGCGCGATGCGCATCACACAGTCCTTGTCGAGCGCGTTGAAGTGCGAGAAGAACGGCTTTGCCGCGGCGCCGCCGGCCTGGTCCTGCAGGATCGGCGTCTCGACCTCGACGAAGCCCCTGGACCACAGGTACTTGCGGATCTCCATGAGGATGCGGCTGCGGGTGTAGAAGCGCTCGCGGCTCTCGTCGTTGGTCATCAGGTCGACGTAGCGGCGGCGGTAGCATTCCTCCTGGTCGGCGAGGCCGTGGAACTTCTCCGGCGGCTGCTCGAGGGCCTTGGCTAGCATCGTCCACTCCTTCACGACGACGGACTTCTCGCCCTTCTGGGTCGTGAAGAGCGAGCCCTCGGCGCCTATGATGTCGCCGAGGTTGAGCTGCTTGAAGCCCGCGAACATCGCCTCGGAGAGCTCGTCCCTCTTGAAGATGAGCTGGAAGCGGTCGGTGCCGTCGTTCATGGTGCAGAAGTTCATCTTGCCCATGCGGCGGATCATGAGGAGCCTGCCCGCGACGCGCACGGCCTTGCCCTCCTCGAAGCCAGCGCGCACGTCGCGCAGGTCGGCGTGGTCGTATCTGCAGCCATAGGGCTCGAAGCCCATCTCCCTCAGAGCCGCCATGCTCTGGAGGCGCTGCTCCCTGTATTCGTTAGTTTCCTGTGCCATGTCGTGGTGTATTTTACCACAATGTCCCCTGCTCGGGCAACTTGCCCAGCACCGCTACTGGTTCAGTGCGCGGACGGGATCCTTCATCGCCGCGCAGAGCGCCGGGACGAAGGAGGCCAGCAGGCCGAACACGAAGACAAGTCCGACGACCCAGAATATGTCCGACACGATAAGCCGGTGGGGTATCGTCGCAAGCCCGTAGACGGACGCCGGAAAGACCTCCAGCCCCATCTTCGCAAGCCACTCCACTATCCCCTGCAGGTTCGAGAGGACCGCCCAGGACGCCAACAGCCCCAGCGCTATCCCCACCCCGCACTGGATCATCCCGTGCACCATGAAGACCTTCATGATCTGCCAGTTCCGGAAGCCTAGCGCCTTCAGGAGCCCGATCTCCGGGGTCTTCTGCACCGTAAGCACCAGGAGGGTGTTCATCACGCAGAAGACCGCCACGAGGGAGATCAGCGAGAGCAGCAGCGCCGTCATGTTCTTCTCCACCGCCAGTGCGCTGAATATCTCCCGGTCCGCCTCGCGCCACGTTATCTGGCGCAGATGCGGCGCGCACTCGGAAAGCGCCGTGCAGACCGCCTCGAACTTCGCCCTGTCCGTCGGGCAGTCGGTCTTCACGTGCACCGCGAAGACGCCCTTCTCCATGCCCATGAGGTCCCGCACGTTCGGCAGCGACGCCACGGCGTAGCCCGAGTCGTACTCGTGCTGCCCGCACGAGAAGATGCCGGCCACCTTCCACTTCACCGGCAGGAATATCTCGTCCCTCGCCACAAGCGTCTTCGGAGAGTACACGACGACCTCGTCGCCGACCCAGACGCCGAGCGACCTGGCCGCCGTCGCGCCCAGCACCAGCGAGTCCCCCGAAAGGTCGAACGTCCCCGCCCGCGGCGCCCCGATGCGGTATGCGCGCGTGAAGTCGTCGCCGTCCACGCCCAGCATGACGGGCGCGAGCACCCGGCCGCGGTGCGACAGCAGCACACGCGTGTCTATCTCGGGCGTGACGCACGTCACCCCGGGCACAGCGCGCGCCTTCGCGGCGACTTCGTCCTCTCCGTGGACCACGTTGCCATAGACCGGCACAAGGGACACGTGGGGCTTGAAGTCCAGTATCTTCTCCTCCCATATGTCGCCGAAGCCCGTCATCACGCTGCGGACGATCACGACGACCGCGACGCCGAGCATGACGCCCAGAACGGACACGCACGTGATGACCGAGGCGACCGAACGCGTCGGCTTCAGGTACTTCGCGGCTAGAAAGAGAGAGAAGCTCACGCGCATATTATACCATATTGCGGACGCCCCGCCGCTACGGCCGTACCGCGCGGCGGTTTTGGTATAATACCCCTTACACATGACGAACTTCCTGACAAAACTCTGCCTTGTCGGCGCGGCGGTTCTCTTTGCCGCGTGGTTTGTGTTGCGATATCGCGGATGCTTCGCCCGCGCGACGGACGCGCTCGCGAAGGTTTCTCGCGCACGTCTTGCGGCGTTTCTTTTCTTTGTCGCCATTGCCACCGTCTGCGCCCAGAAGCCCGGCGGCACGAACGAGCCGCCGAGGGGCGCAAGTGTAGAGTTGAGAGTGGAAAGTGTAAAATGGAAAGTGGAGAATGGAGGTGTCGTCGCCGCAGGCGACTCCACAATTTTACACTCTACACTTTCAACTTTACACTCATTCAGGCTCGAGTCCGAGACGACGAACGAGACGTATTCCTATGCTATGCCGACGAACGGAATGCGCCGCGAGAACTGGTGGCTTCGCGGGGCGTACGAGGACGTGTTCCGCCTTGACTTGGACGGGCTGCTCTTCCCGCTCGGCACGAACCTCTGCGACACGCTCTGGGTCTACACGTGGGGCATGGCGGGCGCGCGTCTCGGCGATGCGTCGAACCGCATCGTCGCGACGGGCGCTCCGATGTCGGCGGTGCCGCAGGTCTCGCGCTTCTGGGATGCGCCAACCACCAACCGATCGCACCTCCTCACCTGGGAGAACTTCTTCTTGAACCGCGACACGAACACGCCCGTCTCGGCGCAGCTGGAGCTTATGCCGTCCGGCGACTTCATTGCGCGCTCCAATCTCGTGGAACGACTATATCGCCGCGTCAACCCCGACGACTGGGACGACGACGGCATCCCGAACGACGGCGACATCCAGCCGCTCGCATACGACGGCGACAACTTCGGCCCGCACCAGACGCTGCCCGAGGGGGCGAGCTCCAACGCATACTGCTGGGTAGACCTCGTCGTGCCCGATGCCAACGCGCTCGTGACGTTCATTGGCGATGGCTATTCGACCCTGCCCGATCCGACGTTTGTCGCCAAGGCTGGGGCGACGAACCGCGTCATTCTGCTCATTGGCAAGACGTACCATGTCACGAGCCGCATGCCGATAGCTTGCATCGGGCAGTCGATCGGCGAGATAGAGGTCGACCAGGTCTCGGCGACGGAACTTCAAATTGTTTGGCCGGTTGAGATTGAGTGCGTGGGCATGCGAAGCGGCGCGTCGTTCGCGATGTCCGTCTGGCCCGACTGCCTCGGCGGTGGATTCACGTGGACGAACAGCTGCTGTAACATCAGTTCACTTGGAGGTGGAATGTTCGCGTATTCCTGCAACGACGCATGCCATTGCGGAGGTTGCTCTGCCACTGGCTATTACGGATACGAGGGCTACAGTCTCCCTGCGTGCGGAGGGTGGTGCGGATGCAGCGGCGCGTACGATCCTAGCCCGGAACAGGGCGATGACGACGGACCATATGCCGCAGGCGCTTCGGCGACCTTCTCGAAGAGTGCGGTCATATTCGAGGATCGTTACGAGAATGCGCCCGGTGTGTGGGTCGAGCGTCAGTCATCGCAGACGGAGCTTCATTGCGTAGCGCACGGCGGCCCGAACGGCGGACACGTCCGATTCGAGATCGCGGGCGAAAACAAGCTGGAGCGCGTCTCCGGACACCTCCTTCCCGTCGAGCAGGAGGTCTTGCCCGGCAAGAATCTTGACTTCACCATCGTCTACAAGGGCCAGCTGCCAAGCACAGACGCCGAGGACATCGTCGTTACGACGACGTTCACGGAGAACGCGGAGGGTGCAACGCCGGTGTCGTCTCAGTCGAAGATCACGAGTGTGAAGGTTGAGCTGGAGGCGATGCAGACCGCACCAGCCTTTACCAACAGCACACGCCATACATACGGGGTAAATGAGCGCATCAAGTTGAATTCGAGTCCGCTTCTTAATTTAATTGCGTGGTACTCATCTCGTGGTTCTACAGCTTTTGCTTCAACGACTGCTGGCAAAAGGAGCATATACCTCTGTCCATTGACAAATGATGAGATTGCCGACTTGTCGGTCGCGTTTGCCGATGTAACATACACCTTTTCAATAACGGTTGTTGAGCCCCAGAATGTCATTTGCAGAAATCCATATATTTATGATTTGCATTTCCCGGTTGGGACCCCTGGCGGTGCCGGGATGAGAATGCCAACGTTTGTCATCCCTGAGTCGGTGTCGTTTAGCGAGATAGACATGCAGGAGGTGCCTTCTGAAACAGGATCGCACACTGGGTATTTCAACCGGTTGTCTGACATGCCTTTCTGGTATCATACGGTCAGCATGGGAGCCGGGGAATGGATAGCGATAAATGCGAGCAACAGTTTTGGAGTTGACGTAGTCACTCAGAATTATTATTTGGATGCAGATTGGTGTGCAGGTGAGAAAGTGTGGTTCATCCCAATCGGTTGGCGTGCCCGCGGATCAACTGGGCCTGTCGTCAAGGAGATGCAGCATGATTTTTCGCATGATCAGGTGTTTGTGTTGACAACTAACGGTACGATGCAGATAGAAAAATACGACATGGAAGTCCATAGAACAATCGACGACCACATATACTTGAATGGAGTGCAAAAGAAATGAAGCGCGTGATCAAGGTTTGTGTGCTGGCCGCTCTCGTTGCTTCATTTGCTGGATGCAAAAGGACAAGGCACGACGACGCCATTCCCGCGAATGCATCAAGCAACTGCCTGGAAGTTGCAAAGTACATCTCGACATTGCCGAAGCTGATTGCATCCAAACGCCTTCAAGATCGTGGCGAATTCAACAGAGGCATATTCAAGATGTGTTCGGCGCTGTCAAATGATGTTGAAGTTTTCTACATTGCGCGAGGGCTTGAAAACACGGCGCTTCGGACGGATCTTCGACAACTTGATTTCCAAGGATGGCAATACACTGAGTCGTGGATTCGAGAGCTTCTATTTGTGGCACGCGGAATGTATTCAAGCGTGAGCGGTGGACGCGAGGAGGCATTGGAATGTTGGTTTAGGGAACTTGACTTCTTCGACGCCGAACGTGAGCGTTGTGAAGCGGAAGCGCGGCGATGCGAAATGGAGGCGCGGAAATGTTACGAGACGGCACGTAAGTTCGAGTTGGCAGGTGCTTGCGAGTCCGGACGAGATGCGAGATTTGCAGGCGGCAAATATGGTCGTGCGCATTGCAATTTCATGCATCAGGCCAGTCTTTGCCGAGGCACATTGAGCGCCACTTGCAATCTTGTGGTTGACTCCGAGAGCAGCATCCTTGCAAAGTTTTGCAAAGAGAACCCAGGCAGGGCAAGCAAGATGATTGCTCGCGTGTCGAAGCGCCTCGGTCGCAAGCCAAAATGGTGTATGTGACAAACGTCCCATGAGCCACAAAATGAAGAAATGCGTCTATCTTGCGGTTCTCGCTGTATCAGTACTGCTGACGGTTCATCTTGTACGCGAAACGCGGCGGTTGCGAAGTCAGGTGCAACAACTGGAAGAAGAACGAGTGCGTGCGGCGCATGCGAAATTCCGGGCGGGGTGTGTCGGCGTTTCTGACAGCGTAAAGGAAGAGATGATTGGCATTTACCGCGACATTGCACAGGCATACACTAATCGCGACATAATGGCGATGCGCATTGCAATGCTAAAAATGCCGTCAGTTAACGACCACCTCACCTGGCAGATTAGACCACCGATAGAGTCTCCGCTAACCGTGGTGTTTGACAAAGCGTTTCGTTTTGCACCGAAGTTGTCAGACTTCGATTCTCCGGTGCAGTTTGAAAGGTTCGTCAAGGCCAACACTGAGGTTGCGCTGTTCCTGGGCGGCGTTTACGCAAGGCGAAAAAACTTTGATTTTGCTTCATCCTATGAGACGTTGACATTTCTGCGCCTCAGGCAGTACAAGGAGAAGTTCGAAAAGGAGGGGAAGGTCGAGCTTAGGAATGTCGCGGCAAAAGAAATCGCATTCTGGACGGCGTGGATAGAGTCACGGGAAGGGTTCACGCGGCAATACGCAAACCATGAGTTCAGGCTAAACACCGACTATGCCAAGATTGTAAAGCCGGAGCGTGCAATGTCGCGGGACGATGCGGCGAGACAGTCGTACGGCTTAGCGGCGGCAATGCTCAACCCAACGGGCTATACCCCCGCGTGGCTGTCGGAATACGCAGTCAAGCAACCATGCGATCAGCTATAGCGTATACTGGGTTTGCGTTGGCTACGGCTTTGCTCTTCTTCGCGCATTAGTCATTCCGCAGACGGCTGCATGTCTACGACCAATGCCGATTTGTGGTATAATTCACTCTCGGCGATGGAAAATGCGCGTCAGCTGTTCGCCTCGTACTTCAAGCCCCCCGGGGGGATCCCCGGCGGGGAGAGGGCCGTTTGCATCCCGTCCCTTACCGGCGCGGCCGACGCGTTTCTCGCCGTCGCGCTCGCACGCGAAGGGCTCGTCCTCGCGGTCACGCCGGGGCTGCCGGACGCCGACCGCCTCGCCGACGACCTGCGCCTCGTGGCGCCTACGGGAATGCGCGTGCTGGAGTTCCCTCCTCCGCTGGACGGCGACAAGTCCGCTCTTGGCACGCGGCTGAAGACGATCGCGGCGCTTCGCGCGCGGGAGATTTCGCCTTGGCCCGGCGTGGTGGTGGCGGCGTTTCCGGCGCTTTACTCTCCGGTGCCAACCGGCGCGGCGGCGGAAGGCGTGTCGCTCTCTGTCGGCGGCCGCGGGCCCGGGCTCTCCGAACTTACCGCGCGTCTCGCCGAACTGGGGTACAGGCGATCCCCGCTCGTGGAACAGGAAGGCGACTGCTCTGTCAGGGGCGGCATCGTCGACGCCTGGAGCCCAGGCGACGAATTCCCCGTCCGCGCCGAGTTCTTCGGGGACGAGCTGGAGAGCCTGCGCACCTTCAACGCCGCGACGCAGCTTTCCATCGGCCGAATAGACGCCTGCGAACTGCTGCCGGCCGTCGAGGGCGGCGGACAGGGGAACGGCGGCCCGACGCTGCCCGGCCTCATCCCCCCCGGCAGCACGCTGCTCGCGCTCGAGCACAACGACTACGACATCGCGCCCCTTCTGCCGCCCGGCACGTTCACCACCCGGGTCTTCACAGGCGATCCGGCGCCGCGAGGCGTCCCCTCCGGCGACTTCCAGACGTCTCCCCTTCCAGGCTTCGCAGAGCTTGGGGCTGACGAGGCGCACCATCCAGAGCTGTTCGACGCCGCGCGCCAGCGCCTCGAACAGCACATCGCCGCGGCAAGGCGGCGCGGGGCGCTCGTCCTCTCCGCCGACGACCTCTCGGGAGGGTTCGAGATCGGCGGGCTCGTCGTGGTGACGAAGGCGGACCGCGTCTTCACCCGACGCAAGATCCACGCCAGGGGCAATCCGGCGCTCTCCCGCGGGGCCCGCCTCTCCGACTTCGAGGACCTCGAGCCGGGAGAGTACGTGGTGCACGTAGACCACGGCGTAGGGCGATACGTCGGCTCTTCGGAGATCCTCGTCGACGGCGTCAGGAGCGAGGTGTTCTCGATCGAATACGCGGACGGCGGCATGCTCCACGTGCCAGCGGCCCATGCGCACCTCCTCTCGCGCTACATAGGCGTGCGCGGCGAGGAAGTGAGGCTTCACCGCCTGGACGGCAGGCGCTGGGCCAAGGACAAGCTGAACGCCCAGCGCGCCGTGACGGACCTCGCCTCGGCGCTTCTCGACACGCAGGCCAGGCGGGAGACCGTGCCGGGCTTCGCCTACGACGTCAACTGCGACGGGATCGAGGCATTCGAGGCCGCGTTCCCCTACGAAGAGACCCCGGACCAGGCGTCCGCCATCGAGGCGGTGAAGAAGGACCTCGCCGCGAGCAAGCCGATGGACAGGCTCATCTGCGGCGACGCCGGATACGGCAAGACGGAGGTGGCGATGCGCGCGGCGTTCATCGCGGCCATGAACGGCAAGCAGGTCGCTGTGCTCGCGCCGACGACCGTGCTGGCGGAACAGCACTTCGAGACCTTCACCTCCCGCTTCGACGGAACGCCGATACGGATAGAGTCCGTCTCGCGCTTCCAGACGGGCGGCGTCCACGAGGGCACCTTCAAGCGGCTTGCGACGGGCGTATGCGACATCGTGATCGGCACCCACGCGATCCTTTCCGACCGGATATGCTTCCACGACCTCGGGCTCATCATAATCGACGAGGAGCAGCGCTTCGGCGTGAGGCACAAGGAGTTCCTCAAGCGCCTCAGGGCGACTGCCGACGTGCTCACCCTGTCGGCGACGCCCATTCCGCGCACGCTCTACCTGTCGATGACCGGCGCGCGGGACCTCTCGCTGCTAAGGTCGCCGCCGCGGGAGCGCGTCGCCGTGGAGACGCGGATCGTGCGCGACTCCGACGAGACCGTCCGCGAGGCGGTGGAGGCCGAGTTGCGCCGCGGGGGGCAGGTGTACTTCCTCCACAACCGCGTGTTCTCGATCGGGAAGGCCGAGCGCCGCCTGCGGGCGCTGTGCCCGAAGGCGCGGATCGTCGTGGCGCACGGGCGAATGGACGCGCGCACGCTCGCGAAGAAGATGCGTGGCTTCGAACGCGGCGAGTACGATGTGCTGCTCTCCACTACGATCGTGGAGTCCGGCATCGACATACCGAGGGCGAACACGATACTGGTCGACCAGGCGGAGACTTTCGGCATGGCGGACCTCTACCAGCTGCGCGGGCGCGTGGGGCGGTCGGCCAGGCAGGGATACGCGTACTTCCTGCTGCCTGCCTCGGGCTCGGTGGACTCTGAGGCGCGCGAGCGCCTTGCGGCGCTGAAGCGCCACGGCGGGCTCGGAAGCGGCTTCAACCTGGCGGTGCGCGACCTGGAGCTGCGCGGAGCGGGGAACCTGCTCGGTTCCCAGCAGTCCGGCCACATAGCGGCCGTCGGCTTTGGGCTGTACTGCCAGCTGCTGCAGCGCACCATTGCGCGGCTGAAGGGCGAGAAGGTCCGGGAGGTGGTGGACGTAAAGCTGAACCTGGACTTCACGAATCCGCGGCTGCCCTGCGAGTACATCGAGGAGGACGTGCAGAGGATGAGCCTCATGAAGAGGTTCGCGGAGGCACAGGACATGCGAGTCGTGCGGGCGCTCGAGGACGAGATGCGCGACCGCTTCGGCCCGCCGCCGCCCGAGGCGAAGGAGTTCGTGAGCACCGTCGCCCTGCGCGTCGCCTGCGCGGCGGCCAGCATAGACCGCATAGACATGACGGGCAGCCGCGCGGTGTTCTACAAGGCGGGGTCCGGCGAGATCTCCAGCGTCGAGACCCTCAGGAGCCGCACGGCGAGCGGGAAGATATCCGAGCTGATCCGCGCTGCCGTGCGATTTGGGCGACGCAGACCCGGAACCACGCGCAGTTGAATGGTCCGATTGTCTGCCTAGCGCCGCGCGAATGCGTCGCTACCTGAGGAAGTCTACGATTCTGACGGAGCTCTCCTCGTCGCCGTGGGGATGATGCCCGAACAAATTACGCTTCACGACCTTGATGTCCCCGCCTGCTTCGCGGAAGCGCTTCTCGAACAGCTCCGCATTGGTCTCCGGCGGCACGGTCTGGTCCTGCCCGCCGTACAGCAGCAGCACGGGGATGCCGGCCTTCGCAACAAGCTCGGTCTTGTTGATAGGCATCTCCGGATCCTTGAGCCAGTCGCCGTCCGCCGGGGCGCGCTCCTTCCACGAGCCGGTGCCGACCACCTTGCCGGGGGAGAACGTGAGAAGCGGCGCGTCGAGATATATCCTACGCACGTTCTCCGGATGCGCCGCCGCATAGCGAATTGAGTAGAATCCGCCCCAGCTCATGCCGACAAGGCTTGCCTTCGGCGCGAAGCCCAGCTCGTCGACAAGGAACTTCTGGAACTCTGCGGCGACGGCGAGCCCTTCCGCATCCATCTCGCGGAGGCTGCCGATCGTCACGTGGTGGAAGCCCTCATCAAGGAGCTTCAGGACGCCTGTGCGCGGCACGAAGGCCGTCGGCCACTGCATGGTCCACGTCCAGGGACGGCCCTTCGCCGGGACGCCCTTCGGGAAGACGACCCACGCCTCGTGGCCCTTGAAGTCGAACACTACGCGCTCAAAGCCGTGGAACTCGTCCTCGCGCGTCACCTTGCACGTCCTGGCGATCCTCTCGAGCGTCTGGTCCTTGCGGTTCCCCGCAAGCTTCGGCATGACGCGGTCGCTGAAGACTCCGTTGGGCGCACCGTCGAGCTCGATCTTCACGATGCGCGGCATTGCGCCTGGCGCGCTCGGCCTCGCATCGGGCAGTATCAGCCTCGGAGTGACGCCCGAGACGTCCTGCCGGAACGCGATCTCCTCCCCGTTGTCGAGATACGACATGCGCCGGACCTTGTTGCCGATGCCGATGACCGTACGGCCAGGGCGCGGACGGTAGTCCATCCAGTAGACTACGGACGGGGTCGTGCGGCTGCCGACCGTCAGCTCGCGCGGCGCATAGCTGAACGGATGGGGCACGACGTCGAATATAGCCTCCTCGTTGGCCCTCACCCACTTGCCGAGCTCGCGCAGGCGCTCGGCCGCCTCCGGCTGCACGGTGCCGTCCGCCATTGGCCCGACGTTCAGCAGGAAGTTCCCGCCGTTGTGCCGCATAGAGAAGAACATCGACGCCGTCTTGTGAATCGGCTTGAAGTTGAAGTCGTTCTTGTTGTACCCCCAGCTGTCGTTGAACGTGTAGCACGCCTCCCAGAGCGGGGCGCCGTCGAACGCGACGTTGCCCTCGCAGCTCTTGAAGTCGCAGTCCTTGTGGCCGCGGCAGATGAGGAGGTGCGGCTGGAGCCTGCGCATCTCGGCGTTGATGCCGGCGAGGTCCCACTCGTCCGGCGGCGGGCAGCCGTCGTAGAAGAGGTACTCGATCTTCCCGAAGTCCGACATGAGGTGCTTCAGGAGGCGATGCGCCTTGCCGACGAACCTCTTCCACCCTTCGGGATCCTTCTTGTTGCCCGCGCGGAAGCCCGGGTCGCACCAGTCGGTGACCGAGAAGTAGACGCCCACGCCAAGGCCGGCCTCGCGCACCTTCGTCGTGTACTCGCGGATGAAGTCGTCGCCGAGCCAGTAGCCGTCGTGGTGGCGCGTCGTCATCACGACGTAGCGCATGCCGGTATCCTTCGCGAGGCGTATCCACTCGTCCACGCAGCCGGCCTTGGGCTTGAAGCGCGGCAGGCGCTCGGCGAAATACTCCTCGGGCTCGATGGCGTCCTGGAACATCTGCCACTCGCCGTTGCCGGACACCGAATACGGGCCGTAGTGTATGAACAGGCCGAACGCGCGCTGGCGGAAGAGCTCGCGCGCCGCAAGGTTCTCCTTAGTGGGGTTCTCGTTGTACGCCGTCAGCTTCGGCGCGATGTTGTCCGCAAGGAGCGCCCCGGCCGCTAAAGCCAGCGCCAGTGCCGTGGAGCCTGCAAACCTCGTCATGTTCATTGTCATTGTCTTTCCTTGTGTACTTTTTACCTGCAAAGTCAGTCGTCCTGCGCCGAGACCGGCACTGTCTGCTTCATGTATACGCCCGTGCGGTCGTAGTCCGCCGCATTCATGTCCCAGCCGATGCGCCGCAGGTCGTTCATGAACCTGACGTGGTTCCACGGGCGGTCAAGCTCGTCGAGCGGCGTCCCCCACGCCGCGCACGCCGTGTTGACGGCGATCTTGGGCAGGTTCTGCCCGTGGAAGTGGTGCCAGTACGTCCCCATGACGCCGAAAAGTCCGTTGGTCCGCGCAAACGCGCCCTGCGCGGCGATGCCGTCCTTGTCCTGCCAGGGGCAGGTGACGACCTTGAAGCCGAGGTCGGAGAAGTACTTCATCGTCGGATAGTTCGTCTTCGGACCGGCGTAGTGCCAGTCGCAGATGACGATGTCCTTCGGCAGGCCCTTCGCCGCGGCGGCCGTCTCGCGCGTTCCGTAGGCGTAGAAGCCCTTCCAGCGCTCGTCGCCTTGCTCCAGCAGCTGGTCGTGCCACATCATCGACTTCGCCCCGCGCGCCGCGACCGCGTCGTTCATCGCGCGGACATGCTCCAGCAGTATTTCCGAATACGGACGCTTCATGCAGTCGGGGCAGCTCGGCGGATTCGCCTCGTCGCAGCCGAGATGGAAGTACGGTGGATTCCCGAACGCCTCGCAAAGTTCGCCGATGAGCGCCACCAGGAGCTTGCGCGTCGCCGGATTAGTCAGGCACCAGTTCCAGCCGCCCATCGGCTCGAAGAGCGGCTGGTATTCCGGATGGAAGTCGAGCGCCGCGTGCTTGCCGGCAGCTACGCGGCTCATCGTGGCGTGCCCGAACACGTTGAGCTGCGGCACAAGCGTCACGCCGAGATCCGCCGCAAGCACGCGCAGACGGGCCAGTACAGGCTTAGTCATCTTCGCCTGTCCGCTCCACGCATACCACGGCGCGACCCTGCTGTCGAAGGTTCCCCACGGCTCGAGGACTACGTAGTTCATCTTGTACGCGCCGGCGAGGCGGACGAGCCGTTCGACCTGCCACTCGGCCGTCTCGGGGAACCAGCAGACGTGCATCGCGCGGAACGCCATCGCCGGGCAGTCGTCGATTCTGCAGACTGGCACGATCCATCCCTCGACTTTCTCCGTGCCTCGTTCCGGGATCGCCAGCTGCCGCAGCGTCTGCATCGCCCAGCGCGCGCCGGCGAGAGAGCCTGCCGACATCCGCACGCCCCCTGCGTCCGCCGACAGGAGGTATTCCTCAGGCCCTTCGGGAATCGGCCCGCCTCCGACTGCAAGCTCCGGCATGTGCCGGCCATACCACGCGGAGAGATGCCGGCGCACCCAGTCGGCCGCCTGCGCGTCGCCGCAGCTGAGCGTCAGGCGGCGCAGCGGAACATAGTCCGCGGCCGCGATCTCGGCGCGCACCGGCGTTGGACAGACCTTGGGCCGCAGCGCCGGCTTCTCGCCCCCGAGCGCGGCAGCGGCCGCCATGGACAGGCAAAGGGAAAATGTCGCTCTCATTGTCTTCACTGGCAATTTAGGGATATGAGGTCTGCGGGATGGAACTTGCGCGGGTCGCCGCTAAGGTTGCTGTAGCGCAATATCCATTTGTCGTTGAGCGGAAAGGCCAGGACGGAAACATAGTCCAAAACGGGGAACCTGCCCCCCAGCTTGGTCCATTCCCCGATTTCTCCATCTTCGACAATCGGCGCGACGTACATGCAGCCAGTTTCCTCGCTGCGGTAGAAAACGCGCTGCCCGCCCGGCATCTCGCGAAAATCGTATTTTCCGGTCGATTCCGGGAGCTCCGCCCATCTCTGCCACTTCGTAGGCAAACCTTCTTCGTCCACTTCTGCGGAGTAGACGCGGTCTGTGGCGCCCTTGAATACCTGGTTGCCAGAGACGTAGATGCGCTTGCCAATCCGAAAGCACCTGCCCTGGCAAAAGCATATCGCCGGCAGCGGCCTTCGCTTGACCCACGGCTCTAGCGAACCGTCCTGCCCGACCTTTGCCGTGAACACCTGACGCGTCTGCCATCCGCCAATGGCCACGAGATGACTACCGCTCGCGACAAGCCCGACGCTGCGCAGGGCATTTTCCTCTGGGCGCGCAATCGGCAGCTCTGCGCGTCCTGAAAGCGAACCGTCGTCCATGATCGTGAAACGCACCACCTTGTCGCCCAAGGCGCCTCCGACGACGAAAAGCCACCGGCCCGAAATCGCGGCGGAGGATCCGCCAAGCCCCGCCTTGTCGACCTCCCCTACCCCCTCGGCTGACGTCGGAATGCCGTCCGCCCCGAGCGCAAGCCTCTTGATCTGGTTCTTCCCGCCGATATTGCTTCCGCAGGCGACGTACAGGCATCCACGCCCCCTTAGAACGACACCGCCCACTCGGCTTTCCGTGCCGAGGGCAGGCACCACTTCGCCCGCAATTGCGGCGACCGCGAAGATTAAAAACGGAACTGTGAAAATCGCCTTATTCATATCTGCGGACAATCAGCAGCGTGTAGTACCTGAACGGAGGGACGGAGAAGACGGTCTCCCCCTTTACCGACTTCACCGTGACCTCCGACTGTTTTGGCTCGAGGACGGGATCCATGTAGTCGTACGGACGAACCGCCCACGCCTTGACGCCATCCACCCCGAACAGCTTCGTCGACACCTCCGCGTCGTCCACCTCGGGC
>JAFRBA010000023.1 GCA_017405115.1 Kiritimatiellia bacterium | reverse complement strand
CGCAGCGAAGCCGAGGCAATCCCGGACGGACACCGTGGAGACAACAGGTTAAATGCATTTCGGCAGGCTAAATGCACAACGCAGGACTATAGTGCATTTAACCTGCCACTAGTTGCATTTAGTCTGTCCGGCGACCGACCTTCGCGTCACGTATCAGTCGACCTCTCATTCCTGCGCCAGCGGTAGATGTGGACGGCAAACGGCGCGAAGTCGTCCATGAAACGCCCGCTCTTGACTTCGCAGGTGCGGCTTTCGCAGAATACTCCGACCGAAGAGGCACCCTCCGCCGACAGCGCCGCAGTGACGGGTTCCGGCGCCGCATTCACCGCAAAAAGATAGTTCCAGCCGTCGTGCCGCTTCAGAAGGCACGTCACTGACGGCCCTCCGAGCGGATCGGCCTTCGTCCCGACGAGCACCGTCGGCACTGGCGGCTGCGGAGGCGTGCGCTCGACGAGAACCGGCGAAAGAGCGGAGAGACGCGTCGCAAGATCGCATATGTTCCTCCAGCGCTCCGGCGTGGTCGTGACACCCTCGTTCTTGCCGAAGCCGCCGTACGTGTACCACGTAACGCCACGCGCGCCGTGGATGACGGCGGCGAAGGTCGTGGCGAAGAGCTGCTCTCGCGTAGGGAAGTGCTTCCAGCCTTCCCAGCCCTTGAAGTACTGCAGAATCGCCCAGCAGGTGCGCGGCTTGCCGTCGCCGTGGAGACGCACGTCCTCGGCGAACTGCCTCATGTCGCGAATCGTCTTCGCCACGCACGTCTTGTCGGTCTCGTCACCCTCTTCATTGCGGACTGGATATATCTCGGGCATGAGGCCGTCAGTCGCGGTCACGTAGTCGGCATAGCGCGAACGTCCGCCGCTGGAGCTCAGGATCGGATCAGCCTGCACGGTGATGCGCGTCGGATCGACGGCCTTCACCGCTTCGTCGTAGTCGGCCTCCATCTCCGGCAGTATGTGGTCGGAGGTATCGTCGCCCAGATACCACGCTATGATGCTCGGATTGTGCCGCCCGACGTCCATGAGCCGCCTGTCCGGGAAGCGCGCCTCGACCCACAGCTTCATGTCGTACTTCTCGGCGGCGGCGAGGAAGTCGGGGGCATACGAGTTTCCGTAGGTGTGCGCGAGGTTGAATCCCGCCTCCTTCAGCCCCTTGAACGCCGCGTCCAAGCTGTTTCCGTTGAATTCGCGCTTGCAGACGGCGTACATGCCGATCGGGAAGAACGGCTTGCCGTCGATGAGCACGATGCCGTCGTCGCGAAGCGACACCTTCGGAGTGGTCGGCGCGTCGCCGACATAGAACATCTTCGTGCTGTTCGCCCTGTTGCCGTGGAAGTCAACTGCGCTGACCTTCGCCGTGTGAAGCCCCTGCGCCCAGCCGCCGGACGGAGCCGCGAGAGATATCATGTCGCCGTCGCGCCTGAACGCCGCCGTCCTGTCCGCGCCGTCCACCGTCACGTTGAGCGAATCCCACATCACCGCCGACGTCTTGTCGACCACCTCAATGCGAAGCGTCTCGGCGGAATTGCGCGTCGGGCTCGGACTCAGGCGACGGACGCGCGGCGGATTGACGTCTCCCGCCAGGGTCCAGCCGCGGTCGGCCTCACCTCCTACCGACACTTCGCGGAGCGAAGGCGTCGCCTTCCCGCTCGACAACAGCCGGACGCGATACTGCATGACCTTGGCGTTCGCCTCGAACGGCTCATCGAAACAAGTCGCGCCCGTGCCGTCCGGCCCTGCGAACCGCTTCTTCGCGAGGTCTCCAAGCGACGCCGCGCCGCGCCACTGGAAGCGCACAGCGCATCCCTCCGGAACATCCGCCCGCCAGGCGACCTTGCCGCCCGCATGGACTTCGGAAACAAACTCCGCAGACGGCGCGAACGCGGGTGCGTCTGACAGCTCTTCAAAGGAAAGGTCGCTGAACACGATGCGGTTGGCCGGCCCGATGTTAGGCCAGTCAAAGCCAAGCCTGAGCGAGAACGACGCCGCGCCCTCGGGGATGTCGCCGTACATGGCGACGTCGGTGCTCTGGCCCTTCGGGACGGAATACGCGACCGGCGACTTCAAGATCACCTTGCCATCCGCGCCATGCCAGAAGATGGTGCTGCGCCAGTTCTCTCCGTCGTTGTTGGGGAGCGCTATGGATATGGAGGTGTCAATGCTGAAGCCAAGGCGATATCGGCGACCCGCACCCTTCAGCGGAACCTTGCCGGATGTTGCGCTCCACGCCGTGTCGCATTGCTTGGCCGAACCGTCGAGGCAGAGTCCCTTCAATCCGTCGCGTACTCCGCCGACCTCGATGCCGATACGGTTGTCGAAGTTGTTGAGCGTCCAGAAATCGCGCCGCATGAAGGCGTCCTCTCCTTCAAGCACAGATGCTCCGGCAGGCCGGCACCTCACAGCCTCCGGCGACACGTCCACGTCCTTCCCATCGTAGATCGGCGCAGCAGAGAGCGACAGGCCAAAGGCAGACACCAACGCGGCGCTGCTCGACAAAGTACATCTCATCGCAACTATCCCCTTCTTGTTTGTCGTTCAACGCCGCATATTATAGCAGTATCAGCGGATGACAATCCGCGTACTCAGCTACAGTAGTTGGCGTTGCCGGATACATAGCACATCTTCGAGCTTACGCCATATGCAATGTCGCCGTAGATGTTGATGCCGCCTACGATGTTTGCATCCACGGTCGAGGTCTGGCGCACGGTCAAGCCGCCGAGCAGGAAGACCTTGTCGTTGCTGCTGCTGATTCTTGCCGGAGCGCTGGACGTGTCCTTCCTGACGTAGATTTTCGCTGATGGCGCGTTTGTGATGCTGTCACCTTCGCCGCCGACAGCACCGTCCTGCCAGTTACTGGGATCGCTCCATAGGTAGGCGGTGTCGGGCGTGTTCGCCGTAAAGTTCGTCCACCTTGCCGCAAACGCCGTTCCCGCGCCGAGCGCAACAACCGCGCAAACGGCAATCATCTTGACCTGCCCCATCTCTGCCTCCTTTTTGGACATAGCAACCCTCATGAGAATGATGAGTGCATTATATCACATTCAGGGCAAAAACCGCAATGGGGGGGGGCGCACGCCCAGATATTCCAAAAATCCCGTCTTGCGGCTTCACTTCGTTGCGCCGCACCCCGGGATTTTGGAATATTGAGGTGCTTTTGCCCGCGAGAGACCGTTTTCCGTCAATGCGTTGCAATCCCCCGCGCATCTGCGGGAGGTCTG
>JAFRBA010000213.1 GCA_017405115.1 Kiritimatiellia bacterium | reverse complement strand
CCCAGACCCCCACCCAAGGGTAAGGAAAGTGATGCATTGTGAATGTTTTCAACTTTCAAGCTCTCTCGTTTTCTCTACACATCTCCACTTCTACACGGCCAAAGCCTGACCATGCAGTTGAGTGACCGATTACGGGGCATGTAGATGTTGTGAGTTAAGAGTGGCTCGCCGCCACCTTCATCCCCTCAACACTCTTCACCATGCTTTCAGAATACAACCTGTACGATCTAATGAACGAACTTGCGCTTCTCCGTCTCTCATTTCCGCTTCTTGGTTCTCGTCACCTCATGCGTAATCTTGAGGACAGCGAGGTTCAATTCGATTGTCGTCTTGGTTGATTCGGTCGAAAGGTTGTCACCGATTAGTCTCAAAGGGTCCCATTGGTGGAGTAGAAGTGGTGGAGTAGCTTTTTTTCACAACACAGGTGTCCGTCACATACACATAGAAACTCTTCAGCAGCGAATCCGGCACGCCGGCGAAGAACTCCACGCCCGCAGCCTCCAGCCCATCAACAAACTTTCCAACTTCAACCCCGTGCGAAAATAATTCAGCCCTCTTTTCGCAGTGTCACCTTCCAAAAACCACGCGTACCGCCTTCACGGACAAGTACACCCTTTGTCTTCAATGCGGCTATCTGTTTCTCGACAGTTCTTGGCCTAACATCTAAGGTTGATGCTATCTTACGGATTGCGGTCCTTGGATTCTCGATCAATATCTCACAAATGCGACGCTGTTCATTGGGAAGCCCCACAAAGGAATTGTCCCCCCTATTGCCCCCCCCATTGTCCCCCCTATTGGTTGCGGGGGCCGGGCGCCAGATGACAATGCGAAAGCGACCAGAAACCTCCTCCAAAAGAGGTTCCCTAAGCCCCTTTGCCTTGCATTCTTTCAGTAAATCGGTAAGTCCTGTCCCAATTGTCTCGATGTACTTGACCTGGTACATGGCGCGGGCGATTCGCGGATTCGTGGCAAACGACTCGTGCTTCTTGTACAATTCGGCAACGGTTATCGCGCGGTGGATCCGTCCTGGGCTGATGACCTCCACGCGATCCGAGTAGACCTCAACCTGAATGCTGCCAATGCTCGCATAGTTTCGGTGGGCGATTGCGTTGTTGACGGCCTCGGCGATCACCGTGTTCGGAATCTCGTCCACATCGTCCGCTGCCGCGCCGCGGCTATGTACTCCGGCACCATGATTCAGGTGTCGGCTGATGAATGCTATCGCCTGGTCAGCCATCAGAAACAGATCTCCCTCGACAAGCTCCATGTCAATGTTGGGCTTGCGCTTTTCTGTTCCTGGATAACACGCGCACTTTATAGCAGAACTGGGAAACGGACCCTGTACGTCACGCCCGAACAGTAGCACACCTGCCTTCGTCGGCGCGTTCCGCTTAGCGTCAAACAAGTGCAACGACCGCAGGACGTCAACAACCGACGGGTTTGGCGGATATTTGGCCTGACGTATGCGGACGGCTCTCTCGACGAACCAAGCGATTCGGGCCGCATCAATGTCCTCCAGCGAAGCATCGGCCAGACACTGATCTTCAAACGGCTTCTCCGACAAAATGCCGTCGTCAAGCATGATGTCGCGAAGGCTGTTCCGCACCTCGTCCAGCAAGTCTTCGACCGCCTGTTCCGGTTCTGTATCCTGATATCTGACGCGCACACGTTCTTTGGAAACCTTGTCCAAGAAGCGCGCTTCACGATCTTCTCGCTTCGAGTTGTCCGAACCTCTCACCATTACCAGTTTCGTGAGCCCCAGTTCCCTGGCTTTGTCAAATTCTTGTTCCGTTGGAGACAATTCCCCTTCACGGCAATATCCATATCGATTTCCAATCAGGACAAGATAGATGTCACTTTTCTCGATTTCTCCCAGATAGACTTGTTGCGTGGATTTGTCCGAAGCCGGTGCATCTATCTCAAAGACAAACACAGTGAAATACGGCTTCAGTATCGGATCGGACTCAATCATCCGCTTGATTGCAGCCCGTTCGTGCTCGAATTCCTTCTGCACACTCGATATGAATAGCCGTTTCATGGCGACACTACATATCCGTTCACAAAATTACCCAGACTTGGATGTTCAGTTCCCAAAATCACCAATCCTAGCACTCAGCCCTATCACGCGGTACGTCTCATATCGCAATATGTGAAACAATCCTTGGGGACAGGCCCCATTCGCGGCTTCATTTTTTGCGCTTGATCCACCATTTTCATTCACTTATCCCTATCGCCATCCGCGAACCAACCAGCCACCTGCCTTCTTCCCATCCCCCCTCTACACGTGCTACACGTTCTACACGGCTGTCTTCTTCATTCCGCGTTAAAACCGATGCGGCGACGATTCTGAATCGGAGGCATCAATGTATCGAGAACGTACTTCATCGCATTCTCCACATCTGCAAGCCGGAATTCATGGTCGGAAAAGCGCTTCTCCAACTCTTTTAAGAGTTTCCTGTCATTCACGCGCCGCAGAAGTTGCGCCTTAAGTATCCCGTTGGCCCATCGTCTGAAACGAACCCCCTGCGGCGACTTGACGCAGTACCCGACCGATAGAATAACATCCAGATCATAGTACTCGACCTGCCTGGTCACGGTACGGCTGCCCTCAGTTTGAACTGTAGCAAATTTTGCGACAGTTGACACTCCTTTAAGCTCCTCTTTCAAGGCATTGGCTATGTGTTTGCCGATTGTCTTTACATCGCGTCCAAACAACAGCGCAAGCTGCTGTCTATTCAACCAAACCGTATCGTCCGCAGTCAAGACTTCAAGCTTGACATCTCCTGCACCATTGTAGACAACAATTTCTTTTTTCTCTTCCGCCTTCATATAAAGTCCTGTCACGCAACGTGGTAATGCTCTATAGCGATGTCTTCTCTTTTCGTGTATCTCGTGGTTCGAACCTGTCCATTAAACGGCTCGCCTTCGTGCGCTTCCGCACCCCTCGCTTCGCGACTCGGCCTACCGCCTCCGGGGATATGCGCAACATCCAGCCACCTATCTTCCTTCCATTCACCCTTCTACACGCTCTACACGTTCTACACGGCTAAAATCTGTTAAGCACATGCGTTTCAAACCAGGACGGCAGATTGTCCGACACAGACACAAATCCGCTACCCTTGGAGTATTCGGCAATAAAGCGCATCTCCAGCATGCTATTGTCGAAGAAAAACGCCCTTGAGCAGAATGGCAACGCAGCGCCAACATTCCCCAATGTGCGCTTCGAGCGCTCCAGGTATATGTTTCGTCATAACGGCTCAAGCTCCTTGACAAACGTCCGTGTGCCGTCTGGCGCGATACTTACGATCTTGCCGTCTTCAAGCACCGTCACGGACAAGCCGCGCGCCCAGGCCGCGCGAACGGCCTCCATGCTAGCCTTGGGAGCAAGACGCGCAAGCATCTTCGCCTCTTCCGAGAATCTGTCGTCTAGTTCCTCCATTGCTTCAAAAGGGTTCGTATGTGGTGGAGAGGGAGTTGTGAGTTGGGAGTTGGAGTTATGAGTTGGAGTTGTTCCTTCGCCAGGTTCGATGGAGCTTTAGTCCCTTCAGGTTGCGCTTCACCCGGTCGAACGCGCCCCAAAGGTTTGAGGCCTCCCCATGCTCGTCATGCAGCGTCAGCGGCGCGGCGTCCAGCTTCTGCACCATCCTGACGCCCCTCTTGATCCTAAGCCCCTGCCGCTTCGCCCCTGCCGCGACCCAGGCGAGCGAGACATCCGCAATCCGGTGGTCGTCCTCGTAGAGTCCGCCGACATCGCTATGTCCGCCCGGGAAAACCAGTTCCTCCACCACGTCCTTCCGCTCTGATCTAAGCGGAACGTACTGGAAAAAGCGCCGCGTCTCGTCGCGCGAGACGGCGTGCCTCGCCTTCTTGACGTTTCCCGGACACGTCTCCTCAACGTCCAGCCCCATCGTGGAGTCAACGGTGTCCCACAGCCCGAGGTAGGCAACGGCGATTCCGAGCTTGTCGAGCCACGCCGCCGTATGCCTTGCGAGCAAAGCGCCGCGGGAGAATCCGAAGACGAAGACGTTTGTCGCCACCCCGTCCGGCGGCAACGACTTGTACACCGACTCCAGCCAGAGCCTGGCGGACCGGAACGCGGCACGCCAGTCGGCACCAGCGATCTTCCCGACGATGTATGCGCCAAAGTGCGTCCCAAGCCCCGGCTCAAGGCGGATCATTTGCCGTTCGTCCGCAATGCAGGCGTCGTAAAGCCGGGTCACGTTGGTGAACCTGCCGGCGACACCTTGACCAGTTCCCTCAAAGAACAAGCAAACGTTCATTGCATGATTGGAGTTGGAGAGAGAAGTTGGAGAGAAGAGTTGGAGTGGGAGTTGGAGTCGGAGTGGGGAGTTGGAGAGGAGTTGGAGAGTTACGAGTTGGAGTTCACAAGGAGCGTTAGCGTGCCGATTTTGCGGCTGAATTTCGGGCGGGTCAGCGGAATGACGACTTCCCTTGTCTCGCCAGCCGCCGGTAGATCGTCGTAGTCAAGCACGCCCTGCACGATTACGCGGGGGGCGTCCTTCTCGGCAACCATCGTGGCAAGGGCGTCCACCGGCGCGGCGGCTATGTCGCCGTAGGAGACGAGCGCGGCGTCGATCATGTCGGCGCCCTCCTTGAGCGCAGCCTTCGCCGTGAGCTGGAGAAGCCGATGGAGCTTCTGGAGCGTCACCGGCTCGGTGATGGAGACCGTGAAGGCCGTGTGCCCGTCTATGTCCTCGCGGAAGAGGACCCGCTTTGCCCAGGGCTCAGCGGAGAAGTCGACCTTGCCCTTCTTCATCGTGACTTGCCGCGATGCGGATTTGCGCGGCGTTCCCGACTTGGGCCAGATCATCTCCACCGTTAGAAGGTTGCGCGAAACAAGCAGCGCCTTCTCGGGGATCGAGGAAAGGGAGAGTGACTTCAGGGTGATTTCTACTGATATCTTCATGCGTTTGTCTCCGATTAAATGGCACCTGAGGCGTTGGCATTCATGATTTCGCACGCGCTCTCGCTCCGCTCTTGCTCGCGGAGGACGGGAAAGAAATCCATCTTCAGCGCGTTCGCCAGCTTCGCCGCCGTGCGGAATGAGAAGTTCACATCCTGGCGGAGGACCTTCGAGATGTACGGGCGAGAGACCTTCATGCGATGCGCAAGCTCCGACTGCGACACGCCCAGCTCCTTCATGCGACGCAGTATGCGACGCAGGAACGCCGATCCGATGTGGTCAATTGATTTCATTGGAAAGTGGAAGAGTGGAAAAGTGGAAGAGTGGAAGAGTGGCTAGAGCATACGCTCTCGCGCGGCCCCTTGCGGGCAGACCTCTAGCGACTTCGCTCCGCGAAGCGACCTGCGGTCGGGTCATAACTTCGGGCTCGCCTGGCGGCGAGGCCTCCCTCCGAAGCAAAGCTTCTTCGGCGCATCCGTGCCGGGGCTCGAGCATACGCTCTCGCCCCGTGGAGTATGCAGCCGAATACTTCACTTCCGCGTTTTCCGCAGTCTCTTTGTCTTGCCGGGGCATGATGCTCCAAACAACACTGTGTAGTATAACCTATTGGTTAACAGATGTCAATGGCCGCCCCGCCTGGAACATTCCCACTTTAGGAAAAGGCTGTCGAGGCAAGAGCGCTACGCGCGGCCACGAACATCTTAACTCCTCTTTGGCCATTCATTTGCTTCATCAAGAGCAGAACGATCTTGGTTAGTCGCTGGCGGCTAGTCGCTAGTGGTTAGTGCTGCTCTTGGATAGTCGGACGCAAGCACACTGGGTGGCACGGCTCAAGACCGTTCCGCTCTTGGAAGATGACGCTCAGGGCAAGTGAAGTGGTAAAACTTTCGTGGACCGCGTAGCGCCCTCCCAAAAGTGCGATTTTAGAATTACAGACTTACTCAACCTGGGACGGCGGCAAGGGTCTATCGGGGTGGCGCTACCCTTGGAACGGCTGGTTGACTGTCGTAAAGAGAGGAGTCTTGAGCGCACCGCCGAGGACGATGCACTTGACGTACACGCGGCGCGCACCCGCCTTGCCGCATGTCTTGACGGGGATCGACGCCTTCCATCTGCGCCCGGTCGCGTCCGCCATCTTCAGCTCTATCGCGTTCGTGCCGTTTACCGGGAAGGCAACGAACCCAGAGCCGGTGCCATGGTCGATGAGCAGCGTGGCCGTGACGTCCTCGCAGGGCTCGGCAAGTTCCAATGCGACTTCAAGGACGCCGCCGGGCGCTATCGCGGACGCCCCGCCCGCAGCCTCCGCTACGACGAAGTCCGCCGGGCGCTTCACGCACCGCAGCCGCTTCACGCCAATGTCGAAGTTGTAGTCGTCGAACTTAACGTAGTCAGTCTTCGCCTTGTCCATCTTGGGAAGGCGCGCCACGTAAAGCCCCGCCTGCGGGTTTGTCACGGTACCGGCAAGAGCCACGCCGCCGCTATGAAGCCTCAGCCACCACGCGTGGTACGCGTTGGTGTTCTTCTCGTGGAAGGCGTCTACTTCCAGCTCGACCCACGGATACGCCGGATCGAGGCGAACCGCATGCGTCACGCGTCCGTGGACCGTGAACCCGCCGTCGTCGCGCGGGGTCACGCCGGGCTTCGCGTCGCCGCCGTACCACATGCCTCCGGAATAGCCCGCGCCCGCCCACTTTGCGTTGCGCGCGTCAAAACTCCACAGCGCGTCGACCGCCTCGTGCGGAGACGCGGAGTCGCGGCGATTCGCATTGACGGGATCTGCCGAACCGCCGGGGACACGGGGAAGCTCGACCTCGTACAGCTCCACGTCGGAAACGCCCTTCCCGGACGGGAACGATATCCGCATCTTGACCGTGGTGCAAACCTCTCCGAAGTCCAGTTCGCGCACGTACTTCCCACTCTTCTCCGACTTCGCCTCAAGGTCCTTCCACTCGCCGCCCTTGCGAACCGAGACCTTCATGTTAGCCAGCCCGCTGCCGTAGACTATCAGACGTGAGAACCTCGCTGGCCTATCGGCGAACGAAAACTCGATCCACGGGTCCTTCGCCTTGGCGCTCCATCCGATGACGTCGCGCGTGCCGTCCACCAGCTTGTAGAACCCGCCACGCGCGTTCGACGAGGCGACCCCGAGCTCGAGGTACTTCTCCAGCATCTGGTTGTCGCGGTGCGTGCGCTCGTATTCCAGCTTGTCGACAAGCGCCTTGGTCTCGGCGTATGTCTCCAGCCCCTCGTCGCGAACGTCCGTGGTGCCTACCACGACTTCGTAAGGCTCCAGCACGCCCCCCTTCGCCCGCTGTCCGCGGAACGGACGCCACTTGCGGCCTTCAAGGCCCTTCGGGATGGCCAGCTCCAGCCGCCTGTTCGTGAAGTTCGCAAGCGCGAACATCGACTCGCCGCTTTCGAGGTCCCAGCGCGCGCATTCGGCCTCAGGTGTCTTGATGAGCGTGGTGCGCCGCCCATTGAGGATGAACTCGTCGAGCGCAGCGAACGTCGAGTTCACGTAGCGGTTGCCCTCGTACAGAGACGCCCTGTCGCCCATGTCGTGGTATGCGTAGGGCCACAGCGTCTTGCCGCCGCGCAGCATCGCCGCCCACACGTGGCACACGTACTCCGGGAAGGTCGCGTAGTCGTTGAGGATGCTCTTGCCCCTGTACGCGAACATCGTCGGCAGGAAGCCAACGCACTTGTCGGGCCTGTCCCACACGCCGAACGCGTCGAGGTACGCTCCGATCCTGTTCGGCGGGTTGTCGAGGACGCGGTTGCCGCGCCCGTCGTCGTGCGCATTGAGGTATGGGTGCGTCTCGAACCAGTCCGCGCAGTCGACGTACGTCCTGCCGCCGCGCGACGCCGTCAGGATCACATGGTAGGGGTCCTTCTCCTTCACGTGCTCGTATATGTGCTTGAGGTAAACGGGCGAGAGGCCGCGGCACTCCGGCTCGTCGGAGATGTACCAGTAGGCGAAGTCCCTGTCCTTCGACTTCTCGATCATCGCGTCGATCTTGTCGAAGTACTCCTTGCACGGCATCACGTCCTTGCGCGCCTCCCGCGTCTCCAGCGTCTTTATCACGCGGAACGGCTCGAACGACCCGCCGACGTTCACCTCCGGCGTCAGGTAGAGCCGCTTGTCGGCGGCGAACTTCTCCGCGAACGCCTTGCCGCCCATGTATCCGGTCGCGTATATTCCGCGCCGGAGAACCGGCTTGCCGTCAACCACAAGACACCCCCTGGATATCCACGACATGCGGTGGCCGGTCTTCGCGAGCTTCCTGATCTTGAACTCCTTCTTCGCTCCGCCGGCGGAAACCGTCAGCACCGCCGTGCCGTCCTGGAAGCCCGTCGTGTCGAAGTCTATTTCACCCCCGCCCTGCGGCAGCCGCGCCTCGCGTTTCGGGAAACCCGGCCCCTCCAGCGTCACCAACGCCTCGCCATCGACCGCCGCCATCACGCGCCCCTTCACGCGGCTTGCGTCCTGCCCGGGATAGAAGTTGTTGCGGTACTCCGGCTGCGTCAGCCCGAGGCGTATCTCCTCGAAGTCCACGACGACAGGGTACGTGCGCGCATACGTCTCGCCCGTCGCCTTGCGCTTCAGCTCGACACGCGTCTTGTGCCGCCCGTTGCCCGGGAAGGCGCACGGCACGCGCACGGTGTTCGCGCCGACCTTGAGCGCCACCGTCGTCGGCGGCGAGAACTGCGAGGACGCCTCGTACTCGCCGCCCTCCGCGACGTACGCCGCGAACGACAGCGTCCCCGCGAGCGCCCCGTCCCTGCGCCCCGAGATGTCGGCGACCGCGTCCGTGATGCCGACGTCGTCCGCCGCCAGGCGCTTCGGGAAGCCCTTCATGCGGTTGAAGTTGTTCGGCTCCAGGAAACTGGTCTTCAGCGGGCTCCACGTGGTCCATTCGGTTTTGCCGCCCGCTTTCCTGTCGCGCACCACGTTCACGCGCCACTCGTCGCGCCACTGCTCGTTGCGCGTCATGTACAGCGACGAGAACGGAATCGCGATCTCCACGCACCAGCCTCCGTCGAACACTCCTCGCTCGAACTTCCAGTCTGGCCCGTACGGGTCGGGCGTTATCGTGCCGCCTTCCGATGCGTAACGCGTGGCTGCGCCGTTGCGCGGGTCGTACGCGATTGCGAACTGGTAGAAGTCGAAGCCGTCGCCGCGCGGGCAGAGGAAGAGCTCCACCTGGTCGCATGTGTACAGCGCAGACGGGTTCCTCGCCTTGAGCGCCGCCATGTCGGGCTCGTCGCACTTGACGGCGACGTACAGCGTCTTCGCGTCGCAGAGGATCGCGAAACGCGTCTGGGCCCCCACGGCGCGGTCCTTGACCGAGTTGGCGAGCCGCACGAACTGCCCGTGCCACTCCGCCGCCGCCCATGCGGACTCGTCAAGGCGGCCGTCCACCGAAATCGCCGCGTCGTCCGCCAGCCGCCCGACAGCCGGCATGTCAGCCGCATAAAGTGCCGCGCTCGCTGCGACCGCAAGCACGGTTCCGCACATCGTTCGCATCGTCTGATTCACCTTTCGTTCCTTTTTTACCTGAAGAGAATGGACATGCCCCACTTCGGCTTTACGGACAAGATCAGATGCTCCCTGTTGCCCGCAGTCTTGCGGCAGAGCGTCATCCCGTCCGGCAAAGTCGCCTGCACCTCCGCCATCTTCTCATCGGAAAGGATGTAGCTTGCCGGCGTCCCGTCGCCCATAAGATAGTATTCGGACTTCTTCTTGTTGTGGGCACGATGGTATTCCAGCATGGCTTCCGCGCCCGTAAGCTCCAGCGAACTGCTGGCGTCGAAGTAGAACCCCTCTCCATTCGCGATAACGTAGACAACCGCATTGGTACTGTTTGCGTAGCCTTCGTCGTATCCGGACTCAGGGAGTTCTATCCGTATCTTCGACCCATTTCTGACGGACGAACGCCACGAGGGGCGAATGCTTGGATGCGTTCCCGCAACGCGCAGCAAACCATTGGTGCCGTTGTTGTTCGCGCTATCGCCATTATGCCCGACATACAGGTAATACCCCAGCGTCACCTTGCCGTCCACGACTTCCATCGTGCAGTTCTTTCCTGCAATCGCTATCACGCCGCTGCCGGCAAGCCACCCGTCGCGTTCCACCACTATCACGTTGTTGGAACCGGAATGTCCCGACGAACAAGTCTTGAATCCATTTGGAACGGTCACCTTGGCACCGTCCCTGACAATGAACTTCTTCCCTATGAGATTGCCGTTCATGCCGAAATAGGGCTGTCCGCTCGGCCAGTTGAAGATCGCGTGGTTCTCGACGATGAAGGTCCCCTTAGACACTTCCGTGAACATGAAGACCGGCTCCGATGTAAACACGAGCTTCGCGTCCGCGCCGGACAGACGGGCGGTCATGTCCGGAGCCACGAGGAAACCCGTGGAAGACCCCCACGTTCCCGCCTTCGTGACAAGCGTCGCGTTGGATATCACAATGCTGTTGCCGGCATGGGACTTCGCGTTGCTGTCGTTGTACCCCATCGTCAACGCGCCCGTGTTCGTGACGACCGCGCCAGAGAGGACCTCCACAAGATTGGAGCTTGGCTTGGCGGTGGAAGACCAGTGGTAGTCGCACGTGAATGACTTCATGTTCACCTTCGCGCCCCTGCTGAACACCACGTGGTTCAGCCGACCGTGGACTACCGCGTCGCACATGACGATGCCGTTGAAGTCCGCGCTCGCGCCGTCCGTCACCTCCAGCGTGCTGCCGCCAAGCCCGCCGTTGTAGTTGTAGCCGAGGTCGCGCCCCAGATAGGTGGTTCCATCCACCACCAAGCTCGACCCCTCACCGGAAACGGTCAGCAAATTGTCCGTCTTCTTTGTCTCCTTGTCACGCGCAGACCCCTCGCTCATCGTCAGCATCCCGAGGCAGTGGAGCGACGCGCCGTTCGTCACGACGCACTTGCTCCTTTGCGGCCCCTGCGCCACGCCGAAGACCATCTTGCGAACCGTCATCGACGAGCCGCCCTTCAGCTCCAGCGTGTTGTCCGTTCCGCTCGCGCCCGCAAGGAACACGCAACCGACGTTCGTCACGACCGCCCCGTTGTCGAGCGTCGTGGTGCGCCCGCCCGCGCTGGACGGATACGCGAAGAAGTTCGTGACCGCCACGTCCTCCGCGAGCACACCGAAATCCCACCAGCCGCCGCTGAACGTCGTATTTGCGTTAGCGACGGCATTGAAGTTCGTGAAGGAAACCGCATCTGCCTCAACGGAGCCGCCAGACGACTCGAGCGTCACCGCGCCGCTTGCGTTGTTCAGAATGAATCCGTGGCTTGAGCCCGCCTCAAACTGCGTCGTCCCGGACTCCGATATCGTAACGTCGACGAAATCGGCGAACGCGGCCGCGTTCGCCGCGACCGCAAGTACGCTTCCGCACACTATTCGCATCGTATGACTCATCTTCTCAATCCTCTGTTTATCTGAAGATCATGGAAATGCCAATCTTGGGCTTTACCGAAAGCACCAGCTCGTTGCGGTTGCTCTTGGTACGCTTGAAAAGCGACATCTCGGGCGGCAGCGCCGCCTGGAGCGCCGCCAGCTTCTCGTCGGACAGCTGAACGGATTTCCTTGCGCTGAGAAGCACGTATTCGGCCTTCTTCTTGAGCTCGCGATGGCGCTCAAGCATCTCTGCGGCCCCGTTCAGCACCAGCGTGCTGGAAGTGTCGTCGAATAAGATGCTCTTGGTGGACGTAGTGCCATTCATCACAACGGCGTTGGTGCTCACGGCATAGCCTTCGTCGTAGCCGGTCGCCGGCAGGTTTATGACAATGCGGGAACCATTGAGCACCTGCACATTCCAGTCCGCAAACACGTACGGATGCGAACCTGATATCTCAAGAACGCAGTTGGTTCCCGAGCCTGCGGTGGTGGAACACTGCCCTATCATAAAGTCGTTGCCGTTCGCCATGATCGTCCCGTCGTCGACTTCGGCGCGGCACTCAGTTCCAGCCACGTACAGAGCGCCATTGCATGTTATCTTTCCCCCATGCTCGGCGATAAGCCTATGCCCGGTTCCTTCACCGTTGTTGCCGCCGGTCCTGAATCCATTTGGCAGAGAAAGAACGCCACCGCTCCTCGCGGCAAACGTGATATTCCTGCATGTCAGTGTATATGTCTGGTTGTTGTTCGGATAGGTGAACTTTGCCCCATTCTCGACAGAGAAGACATTGTCGTAGCCTGTAGAGAAGATCTTGGGGTCTCCCGTCAGTACGAGTTTTGCATCTGCGCCTGAAAGGCGGACGGACGACTCGATGCCGCGAAACAAATAGGTGACATTGTTTATGAGCCCACCCTTCGTCACGAACGTGGCATTTGATATCAGAAGCGAATTTCCGCCATTAGACAAGTTCTGCGACGGACTGCCTAAGTAATAGTATCCAAAACCGAAGTTGCCCGTGTTCGTGACAACCGCACCGTCTACGATTTCAATCGTGTTGGATCCGAAATAGTTTGGCGGGCCAACCGTGGAGTTGTTCGGATTCATCTCGAACCCCGTCATCGTAACGCGCGCGTTACGGCCGAACACAACACGGTTCTTCATTCCATGCACGTTGCCAAGGCCGACGTTCAAGGCATGCAGGTCAGCGACGGCGCCATCAGTCACGGCGAAGGTATTTCCGCCCAATGACGCATTGACGTTTTGCCCCGGAATCAATCGGCCAAGATTCAGGTTCCCATCAATTTCCAAATGAGTCCCTGCGCCCGACACCGTGAATTCGTTTCCTGACAGATTCTTTCCCCTGTCACGCGCACTGGCCTCCGACATCGACACCAGACCAAGGCAGTGAAGGCTCGATCCGCCGGAGACGACGCACTTGCTCCGCTGCGCCGAAGTCGAACTGCCGAAGAACATCTGCCGCATGGTCATTGACGAGGCGCCTTTCAACTCCAGTTTGTTGTCCGTGCCGCTAGACCCAGCGAGATACACGGCACCCACGTTCGTGACGACTGCACCGTTGTCGAGCGTCGTCGTGCGCCCGCCGGCGCTGGACGGATACGCGAAAAAGTTCGTAACCGCCACGTCCGCCGCGAGAACCCCGAAATTCCACCAGCCTCCGCTGAATGTCGTATTGGCATTCGCCACTGAATCGAAATTGGTGAAGGAAATCGCATCCCCCTCCACCGCGCCGCCAGAAGAAGTGAGAGTCACTTCGCCCGAAGCCTGGTTTTTAAGCTTTCCATATTCGTCGCCGGGCGAAAACTGTCTCGTGCCAGACGCCGTTATCGTGACATCTGCAACGTCTGCGAACACGGACGAACCGGCCAGCATGCTCGTTGCCACAAGGAGAGCTGCTAAATTACCCCCCCCCCCCACTTTTTTACCATTTTTGCGAACTTATGCATTTTGTCCCTCCTTACTTGTCCTTTCGGGTTTGTGAAAATCGTGTCGTCACAGCGCTCTATGACACACTACCTCCGCAAGAAAACGTAAGCATT
>JAFRBA010000022.1 GCA_017405115.1 Kiritimatiellia bacterium | reverse complement strand
TGGCTCATTCCTTTGTAGGATTGGGCTTCTGCGCGTCGGTCGCCCTCCGCGCAGCCAATCTTCCTAACGGCACTTCGTTTTCTTTGCCGTACAGACTCCTTTCATTCTGTTAGCTCTGCCGAGCTTTGCTTGGCGCACCATTTTTCGTTTCCTTGTTTGTTTGGTGACTCGAGTTCTTTGTTTGCGGACTCGATAAGATTGGCGACGTTCCCGCGTGCAACGCGGAGTGCATCGGGGTCTCTGTTGAATTCCGTAAGCGAAGCAATCAAACCGTCGGAAATGCCGTCGACCGCCATGCGGCCCACCTTCTCGACGGCCAATTGCAGCCACTCGTAGTCCTCGACGCCGTCGCAAAGCTGCGCCAGGCGGACGGACGGGTATATCTCGTCCTCTCCAGGATACAGAAATACGCCGTCGCCCGGACAGCCAACCCAGTTGTACGTCTTCCAGTCTGGGAAGAACGTGTCGTCCGCCTTCATCGTCGGATGGCGGTCTTCCTTCCAGTTGTTTACATGCCAGAAGAGGAATCCGTCCGCCCGATACTTGTGCGTCATGAACCCGAGCAGGAGGCGCCCTTCCATCGTCGGGCTCTCGTACGAGGCGAAATTCGCATATGGCGCAAACGGCGAACAGCAGGTGTACCACCAGACTTTCTTGCCTGCGGCGCGGAGCTTCGCCGTCGTCGCCTCGTTCCAGCGGTACGTGCAGGGACAGTAGATGTCTGCCGTCACGAGCACCGGCAGGTTCGTCTTGTTCGCGGCGAGATCAGCGTACATCTTGGCCGTCGTCATGAGCGGTAGTCCGGGAAAGTCGACACGGAGCTTCTTCCACATCTCGTCGATGCCGGCGTAATACTCGCTCGTGCGCTCGTCAAAACCGTAGAGCGAGGCGATGTCCAGGAGGTTCCGCGCACGCAATTCAGCAACGTACGGACGAATCCGTGCCGTGAAAGAAGCATAGAACTCCGGCGTGAACAGCACCTTCGGATCGGCAACGAGCGTCCATTTCTGCCCCGGCTTCGTCTCCGGAACGATGTTGAGGACCGTGAAGTGGTTCATGCCGCGCTGCCGCGCGTAGGCGAGGTCGTCGAGATCTGGCAGCGTCGTGCGCGTGATGTCGTCCGGATTGAGTCGATGGTCAAGCAGGATGTCCCAGGCTTCGCGGCGCTTCGCCTTCAGGTCGGCGTCCGGGTAGCGCGCCTTCAGGAATCCATCCATCACCGCAAAGGCCGTCTTGAGCCCGAACGTCCTGGGCAGCGAGAAGCCGCGTACGGTCAATTCGACGGGCACGACTGCCCGCCGTTCGCCTCGTTCCGTGACGACGATTTCGCCGCGGTAGACGCCCGGCGCGGCGTCATCCGCCGCATACGCCGTGATCCAAAGCGCCTGCGTCGCGCCCTTGCGCACGCGGAACGGCGCGGCCGGCAACAGCGGATCGGGCAGCCACTTCTCGCGGAGATCCGTCCCGTAAGGGTGCATGGCGAAGCCTGGCTCGCGCGGCAGGTAGCCGACGCGCTGCCAGCTTATAGTGCCGTGGAACGGCCTGCCGGACGCGTCCGCAAACGCGCCGACCGAAAGCTCGCCATGCGTCCATTCAGCGTCTTCCGCCGTCGAGACGAGGATCTGCGCACTTTCGTGCTCACGGCGCGCCAGCTCAAGCGAGATCGCATGCATCTCGTTAGACCCAGGGAACGTCAGCGGCGTCACGCGGCGCATCGAGTCCGCCGTCCACACCGCACTCACGCCCTTTACGAGCGGCGAACGCAGGAACTGCCGTTCGCGTTCCGGGACCGGCTTCGCGATGAAACTCTCCTTGCGTCCGAAATAATCCAGCTTCTTCGGCTTCTTCTCTTCTCGGACGATCACCAACTGTTCGTCCGCATCGGCAAAGGGACGGCTCGTCCGCAGTTCCGTTCGGAGCGGCATGCCGTCGAAGACCTCGAAGTCGAAGAACAGTCCGGTGAACTCGGCCGTGCCGGAGCCCTTGCGGGCCACGGGGACGATTTTCACCCGCTTGACGGGCTTCTCTGGCGCGAACACGCCGGCACTATAAGACCAGTCGTGCGTACCCGGGGCAAACGACGCGCGGCGGTCCCACGCCTTCGTGCCGTCGGCGTAATAGACGTCCATCACAACGGCATAGTCGCCGAAGCGCGCGTTCATCGAACGGCTCCAGCCACCGAAGCGCATCGGACGTGTCTCGGGCGCGTCGAAGACGACCTCCTTCCAGAGACGGTTCGGCGCGGCCGTAGACGGTTTGGGCGATGAGAGCCAATATTTAAGGATGGCGATCTGCCGCACCGTATCACCCAGCGTGTCGCCCGGCAGAGGATGTTCGAGCGTATACCAGCCGCGGAAGCCGACGGACTGCGCGTAGCGGACGAGCTCCTCGTTCGGGATCGCCCCAAGACCGACCGTCTCGTAGTTGCGCTCGCCCTTAGGTCCGATCGGCGGCATACCCTTCTTCCAGTCCTTCAGGTGCACGTGGGCGATACGGTTAGCCGCGTGGTGTGCCACGTCTACGATATCGTCGCCTCTGCCGGCGAAGTGGAGGTTGCCCGTGTCGAGCGCGAAGCAGAGGCCCGGCACCTCGTCCAAAAGCCGCTTGATGTACTTCGCGTAGGAACAGGCGTTCTTCCTGTTGCCGAAAGTCTCCACCGTCACCGTGATGCCGACCTTCTGCGCCGCCGCCACGAATCGGCGGAATCCGTCGACAATGTCCTGAAACTCCTCCTCGTGCGGTTCGCCGTCGGAGAAACGGTCCGGAATGACCATGACGCGCGGAACATGGTAGCGGACGGCCACCGCCAGAAAGTCGCGTATCTGCGCCTCGCCCCGGTCCGGCACGCGGAACTTCACCGAGCCGAAGAGGTTGATCGGCTTCAGCCCCGTTGACGCGAACTCGTGCAGGCGCACGTCGCAATACTCGCAGTCGAAGCCGTCGACGCCGGCGGCCTTGAACAGTTGCGCGGCCTGCACGATGGATATGCCGCGCTCCTTCGCGAGATCCTGGATTGTCCAGTGGAAGACGGAAATGCCAGCGCACGGCAAGGCATCGGCGGCCCGAGCCGTCATGACGGACACGAGCGCGATCGCCGCGAAAACACACATTCTATTCATTCTGTTCATAATCCTGTTCATACCTGGTTTGAAATGCGCGCGTAATTGGGGTGGGGGCGTCCCGCCGGGAAATGCGCAGCGTTCCAGGCGTAGCCAGAGAGATTGTTCGCAAGCCACATCCAGCGCCGGAGCGCCTCGTGGTCTCCGACTGAGCCCACGATTTTCGCGATGTCCTTCAGCGCGGCGGGAATGCCCTTCGGCGCATATTGGAGCGGCGCATACGCCGCATACTTGGCGGCAAGCTCGTCGTCGCCGAGCAGCGGAGACATGACGTCGCGCACAAACTGCGCCTGCGTGCCTTCAGGATGATCGGCAAAATACTGAAGCGCAAGATAGTTGAACTCGGCGTTCGCATGATACGGCGAAATCTCGCCGAAAAGCGAGACGCCGCAGATGCCAGAGCCATGCGACAGGCGGCACTGCTCTCGAATGAGATCCACCGCCCATGTCGCGCGACCGCCCCACCACTGAGTGCCTGAATGCGCGCGCATCATGTGCCGGAAGCGTCCGAGCACGGGCGGCAGCCTGTCCCCTTCCTTCCAGCCAACCTTTTCCTTCCAAAGCTGCCTATCGCACTTCCACTGCCAGAACACGTCAGAAGGCATCTTCCCGAGGGACGCAAAGACCGATTCGGCGTCTGGCCGATAGAACTGCCGGCACGGTTCGTCGTTGAAGTGATGGTAGGTCTCGCACATGACCCAGGCGTCCGGATTCGCTGCGCGGACGGCTTCTACGGCGTCAGGATATGCCGCGATCATGTCCTCGATGCTCATGTCCTCCTTCGCCGCCTGTTCACCGCGCCGCTCAATGCACTTAGGGCACCAGCACACGCGCGTGTCGCCCGTCTCCATCTGGATTCCGCCGAGTTCGGGAATCGCGGTGAAGACCCAGTGGAGCGAATCGAGGATGTAGCGGTTCATCTTCTCGTTCGACGGACATCCGACGAACTGCCTGACATAGCCATTGTAGCCGTGCTGCCTGAATTGCAGGCACCCGCCGTCTCGCGTACGGCCGACGGCGTCCATGTTCTTCTCGAACCAGCGTTCCATCGACCACGGACTGTTGCCCTCGTAGTAGACGCCGCCGTAGGTGTAGAGACCGCTGATCAAATAGACGCGAACGCCCTTCTCTCGTGCATAGCCGCACACGCGACGCGCCGCGTCCACGCCGCCGTGGCAGTCCCGCAGAAGGCCGACAACGCCGACCGCATCGATGCCGTGGGCGGCGCACCAGTCGATCGACAGGCGGTAATCGCGTTCAAACCACTCGGCGGACTTCAAGTACGGGTTTCCGATGCCGGCGGTCTGCGACCCCGGCACGTTTACGTTCCAGTTGTGCGAATTGTCCCACGTCCAGAAGACGCGATAGGGAATCTTTCCCGTGCCCGGCACATGCGGCGACGGCTTCTCCGCCGTCCGGCAACCCGCAAGCGCCGCGCCTGCAAGCGCCCCGCCCATGAAATCACGCCGCGAAACGCCAAAGTTCACGACCGGGCCTCCTCCCGTTGCTCGGCCGCGAACCGAATGGCGCATAGATACTCGGCAAGCGAATACCAACGCCCGAGCGCCTTATGGTCGGTCAACTTGCCCGTCAGTTTCACCAGCTCGCGAACAGCCGCCGGAATGCGCTGCGGCGCAGAGGCAAGCCCGGCGCATTCGACATAGCTGGTCGCAGCCGCAAGACCACCCAGCCGCGGCGCCATGACGTCGCGGACGAAATCCTGCAAGGTCTTCGCCGGGTTCTTCGTGAAATAGGCAAAGGCGCGATAGTTGAATTCGACATTCGCCCGATGCGGAGACGGCGAGACTCGAAGGACGATCTTGCCGGTCCCCATGGACGCCGCCGCCACACAGGCCACACGAATCGCCTCGACGACAAAATCAGGGCCCGTCGCCGCGACATCAAGCAACTTACCGCCGTCAATCGGCTCGTTCTCGTATGCGATGCCGGAAAGATCGGGCAATTCACAACGAATGCGCTCTGGCGAAAGCAAGTCGAACTTCTCCGGCTGATCGTACAGTTCGCGGTAGATCGCACAGTCCGCCCGACGTGGCGTAACCAACCACAGGGCGACGCAACGCTTCTTGGCATATTCGCAAACTCGCCGAGCCGCATCAAATCCCTGCGCCTTCGACCGATAGGGATCGTGCCGGTCGCTAAGGAAACCTTCGACAGCAAGCGCATTTATCCGATCAGCCACACACCAATCGATCATGCCTTCAAGATCGGTCGCGAACCAGCCGGGATGCTTCGAATAGAACCGCCCCGCCCCATCTTCCAGACACCCCGGCACATGCTCAAACCAGTTGGCCGAGCAGTCCCGCACCAGAAAGACTATCTTTAATATCTCGCTCATTTTGGGCGAAATTATACCAAATCCATTCCCTGCCAAGTGACGCAATCGCGCAAATAAAATATTCGCGATTGCGCAGTCGGTGAAGGAAAGCGGGAGAATGTGCATTTACAGAAGAAACATCTGATTTAGGGCAATAATTATTATCCGACGTGCGAGTGGAGGTTCTTTAGATAAGTCTCGACATTCCGATAGGCAACGCCAGCTGGATGGTCGAAGTCCTCGCCCCGGTAGAGGACGATCCTGGACGAGACCTTGCCAAACGCCTTTTCAGTGCGCGAGACAAGATTGGCGTCAACTAAATGGCGAAACTGCTCGTCCACACGCTCCCTCGAATGCTTGACTTCGAAGAGCTCGCACGTCCGAGTGTCAAGGTTGCGCACCACCATGTCAAACTCGCCGCTTTCAAACTGCAGCTTGAACACTTCCCGACCGGAGAATATCTCGCGCGGGCGCGGCGTGACCGCAAGGGTCTCCATGAGGACGATATCCTCCAGCATGCGCCCGCGAACATCGTCAAGAACGCGACCTGTCACGTACTCTTGCTCTTCAGGCGGCTCTGACGCGAATGACGAGTCCTTCATCATCGCGCGCACCAGCGCCTCCGCCTGGCAAAAACGCATGCCCGGCTGCGAGAACAGGACGCGAACCCCTTCTTCCACGGAATCGTCGCGAAGCCTGCGCACCGGACAGTCCCGTATCAAGTCGAGTTTCCCGAGATACGCCTTTATGGCCGCCGCATGCTCGTCCGATACGCGGACGCTGAGCGATGTAGAATTGCGGATGTCCAGATAGCGCATCAGCTCCTTCGTCACTGCACCCCTGTCCAGCATGCGGTCAAGTCGGCGGCGGCGTTCAGCCACACGGTCTGTCATCAACTGGCGGGATGCTACGCCGAGGTCGGAAGAGCTGAATGGCCGAGACAGGACACTCGCAAGAAATTCATGGTTCATGTCCTCGATGACGCGGTTGATGGCGTTGGTCAGCTCGTCTTTCTCGTACAGCTCCCGAAGCACTCCGAAGTACCGTCCGTCGCGGCAGCATGCCAGCGAATGCTGGATGTTGCGGGCGATTGCCGTGTCGATATAGCGACGAGTGGATTCTTCGTCGCGAAACGACGCGTCAGGCTCGTTGGCAAGCGGATCGTCAAGATTCTTCTCGCCACGCTTGAGAAGTCCGCCATAGCTGATGTATTCGTCAATGTCGTCTATCTTGAGGAGCCGGGAATATTCCCGGAACGGCACGAACGACGTGTGAAGCATGTAGGCGCGGTCAAACAGCTCCTGGTCGATCGACATCCTGAAGCCAAGCGAATCGGTACCGGAAAGGACGATCTTCATCCCCATGGGCGCGTACACATCGGAAAAAAGCGAGGCTCCGTCAATGAAGTCGTCCATCAACGTGACTTCGTCGATGAACACATAGCGCACCCCCCTGCCGTGAAGACGCGAAAGCCTGTCGTCCATCGACTCAAGCGTATCGCCCGCCTTGACCTTTATGTATGCCGCCTTCGCAAACTCTTCGCGCGTGAGAGCTCGAACGGCCTGCTGCAGCATTGTCGTCTTTCCTGTACGCCGAATTCCGAAAACTATCAACACCTTGCTCTCGGCCGGCCAGCGCAGGAACTTGACGATATCAGGAAACACGTCCCGAAACTCCCATCCTGAGACGAAATCCGCCCAATCGCTCAATTCGCGTCCTGTCTTTATGGCCGAATCTCGAATGGCGAGCCGCTTCTTGGCCACACCATATGGGCGAAGCAACTTTACAAGTTCACGCCGTCTCTCAATCTGCCTACGGACATCTTCTACTTCCGACTCCTTCAAGTAGACGCTCTTAGTACGCCCGTCCTCAACCCACTGGCGATAATACCTCGTCTTGCCGGCGATTTTCTTGCGCGAGATACTGCCAATCGGCAACTTCTCAAGTTCTGCCTTGTAGCGGGACTGTTCGTCTATGGAAAGTTTCTTCATGTCTTTGTTGCCCTTTGCCGCACAGTATAAACCATAAACCCATTTTGTGTCAAGTGGGTTTATGGTCTATGGCAAAACTCCTCCTACTAAAAGAAGAAAATAAAACTACGAATATTCTCGATTGCGCAGTCGGGAGGGACTGTGCTATAATTCCGCCCATGAACAAGCCACTTTGCCCAAGCGGAACCATTGCGCTTATCAGCAATCCAGTGCACCAAGCGCTGCGCGAAAAGATAAGCGGCGTCTATTCAGCCGCAACAAAGTGCGGCTGGCAGGTGTTCCAGACGGCCCAAAGCCCGACAGCCGCCAACATCCGCAAAATCAAGGCGATGCTCAACCCCTTCGGGTTCATCATCGACCCGCTATCGAGTACAAGGGCCATACAACGCGAACCGTTCGGCGAAACGCCCGTCGTCCTGATAAGCCGTGACTACCATCGGGCCAGGCAGATCTTCGACTGCTCATGCCAGGACGTAGTCCAGCCGGTCGACGCCGCAATAGAGACGTTCAAGGCATTTGGGAATGTCGCCAGCTTCGGGTTCATCGGCCACACATCCAAGGAAGCATGGAGTCTCGAGCGTGGAGCGCTTTTCAAGGAACGCGCATCCACTTTGGCTCCTTGCTTTGAATACTTCGGGCAGACCCCTGAAGACAGCAAGGGCAGCAGGCAACTCGTCAAATGGCTGCAAGGCCTGCCCAAGCCGGCCGGACTCTTCCTCGCGACAGACCACCTCGCTCCGTCCGTATTCAGCGCAATCCACAGGGTCGGCATCGCCGTACCGGACGAAATGGCAGTGATAAGCGTTGACGACATCCACGAAATATGCCAGAACGTAACCCCGAACCTCACAAGCGTCAACGTAAACTTCTTCCATTGCGGGGAAAACGCCGTCGAACTGCTCAAACGCCGTCTCCAAGATCCTTCACGCCCCGTTGAAACGCTGACATACGGCGTCATAGCCGTGTCGAAGCGCGCCTCCACCCGGAAGCCCTACGCCGACAAGCGAGTCACCAAGGCCGTGGAATTCATAGAGAACAACATCGCCTCCAGGATTTCCTCGCACCATGTCGTCAGGGAAATGGGATGCGGCAGGCGGCAGGCCGAGCAGCTATTCAAGCTCCACACCGGGCATTCTATGCTTTGCGCAATCCAGAAAAGCCGAATCGAAAAGGCAATGACGCTCCTTAGAAGCGGCAACATCCCCATCGAGGAAATACCCTCCTTCTGCGGATATGATTCCGTGTCGTTCTTCAAGACCATCTTCCATAGGGAAACCGGGATGACGATGCGCGAGTGGCGCAAACGACACGGTGTCTCCTAGCCAACAGGGACATGATTGCCACAGTAGATTGTTGTGGCGGCCGGGGCCTGACGGCGGAATCAATCGCGGTCAGCGGGCGAGCCATCCGCCGTCGACGGGAATTATCGCGCCGTGGATGTAGGCCGCCGCAGGCGAGCAGAGGAAGACGCACGCGCCCGCAATGTCCGAGGCCTCGCCCCAGCGCCCGGCCGGGATGCGCTCGAGAATCTGGCGCGAACGCACGGGATCCGCCCGGAGCGCCGCCGTGTTGTCGGTTGCGATGTACCCCGGAGCGATTCCATTGACGTTTACGCCCTTCCCGGCCCACTCGTTCGCCAGCGCCTTCACGAGCTGCCCGACGCCGCCCTTGGACGCAGCGTAGCCTGGCACCGTTATGCCGCCCTGGAACGTCAGAAGCGAGCAGGTGAAGACGATCTTGCCCCAGCCGCGTTCGACCATGTCGCGGCCGAACTCGCGCGCGAGGACGAACTGCGAGTTGAGGTTGACGTTGACGACCTTGTCCCACCATTCGTCCGGATGCTCCGCAGCCGGCTTGCGCAGGATGGTCCCAGCGTTGTTGACGAGGATGTCGATCTGGTGTTCTTTCTTCACGCGCTCGACGAACGCGTAGACCGCATTGCGGTCCGAGAGGTCGCAGTCCTTCGAGCAGGTGCGCACCACCTTGGCCCCAGCCTCCTCGAGAGCGTCGGCCATGGCCTTTCCGATGCCGCGGTTGGAACCCGTGACGAGGGCAGTCTTGCCGGATAGATCGTACGTTATCATTTTTTCTTGTCCTTTCTTGGCTTGGCTTTGAAATTGAAGGTGATCTCCACCGAGGTAACAGGCGACGCGAAGCGCACCGAATGGCGTTCCGGCGAAATCCGCCCGGGGTTGTCTATGTGCTCCACGGACTGCAACATATCGCCTCCGCCCTTGGACACGACGACGACGGACACCTCGCCGAACTTGGCTCCCTTGAAAGTGGTGTACGCCTCCTCGAAGTCCGTAGGCTCGGAGAACTCGACGCAGTCGAACACGACAAACGCCTTGGTTTTCCTGTTGAATGTGAACTTGCGAATGAGTGACTTGAGCGACTTGACCTCATAGGCGCCAGAAATGTCTAGGGCGACCTCGTCGCAATCGTCCGTGAATTTCGTCCAGAGCACCTTTGCCGCAAACTTCGCGCCTGTCGACTGAAGGCGCCCGCCGACGACCGGCACAGGGTGACCGTACGAGTTGAGCACCTTAGACTCGTAGCGGTGCGGCGAGAAGGTGCGTCTCGTGTATTCTTCCCCCCCAGGGTCGCCCGAAAGGAGCCTGCCGTGCGAGACAAGGTAGTAGGAGCCGACGTCGTTGTGGTTGTGAAGCTCTCCGTTGTGCCCGCCCTTGACGGCCACGGAGAGCTCCTCTCCGCAGCGCATCAGCCAAACCTGTCCGGCGGGAAATTCCGAGCGAAGCGGCAGAGGCGCGTCGATGCTCCCGGAAGGCGCAGCCATCTTCCCGAACCCCAAGAGCGCCGTGTAGTGGTCATCGTAGATGCCGGCGACGCCGTCCGCCACCGTCCCGAACGGAGACACCATTTCGGCGGAGCGGCATGTGAGGTCCGGCCATGCGCGGCGGACGAGCGCGAGGTTCGCCGCCGATGGCGCGCCGTTGCCGTCCGCAAACGCCGGCGAGACGCCGCGCTCAAGCTGGTATTTGTAGGCGTATTCCGCCGCCTTGCGGTAGATCGGTTCGGCGAACACGTCTATCCTGCCGTCGGAAATGTCGCGCAGGACAAGACCCAGCATGAGCAGATGCCCGAAGCCGTAGTTCCAGTAGCCCATGCCCTCGGAGCAGTATCCATCCGGCGCAAAGCCGCCTCGGGCGTAGTACCCGAGTCCGCGCAGCGCGTTCGCGACGAAAAACGCGCGGTCATCAGAGTCGTCGAGCAGCCCAAGCGCGGCAGTGGCGACGTTGTCGTGGCACACCGCGTTCCAGTTGCTCCCACCGAATATCCACCAATGCCGCAGCGGGTCTTTTCCCCTCTCAATGCAACCTGAATCGTCCGTCAGGGAATACGAGAGCCTGAGGGGGCCGAAAATTCTCCGCTCGGTCTCAACACGTATCTTCGCGAGAGTCTCTGTCGGCAGCGAGTCGCCGATGAAGTTTACCGCGTACGCGAGGTGCGAAGCCAGCTGAGACGAGAACAAATCGACGCTCAGCGCCGTCCCGTGGAAGTTGCCCTGCTTGCCGTCCGTCCAGTCGTGGGCGGGCAACACCCAAGACTTCATCGTGCAGATGGCATCGACAAGCTCTGCTATCTTCGGAATGAACCTGCCCTTTCTCTCAAGCGCCTCGGCGACGGTCAGCGTCACGAACTGCCGCACCCTGTCGAAATAGGGCTTCTGGTAATGTGAACGGTTCCCCGTGCTCCAGAACTCCAGGTAGAGGTCATCAGGAGTGTCGGGAATAGGCTGGCGAAGGTCCGCCTCCGCCTTGGCGATGATCTTCGCCGCGGCAGGATGCGTTGCGAGAGCGGCCCAGCCGGCGCGGTCTGCGCCGGGAAGTCCGCGCCTCTCTGGCAGCTTGGCGCGAATCTCAGACCGCGACTCCTCCTTCGCTTTGAGCTCGCGGAGCATCCGCGACGCCTCGAGGGAGCACTTGTCCTTCGCGACCGCCCCGGAGCTCGCCGACGCCGACAGGGCGAGCAGCCGATTTTCGGCAAGCGCCCTGTATCGGTCGCGGTCGACGGCTCCGACATACTGCGAAAGCTCCACAAGCGCGACAGCGGCCATCGCGTCGTCCGATGGTTCGCGTTCACCGCCCGATGCATACGACGCGACGACGGCGTCGGCCAGCTTCCGTGCGGCGGACAGGTGGCTGACATGTCCGGTCTTGCGGTAGTTCACCGTGCTGTCGTACAGCTCCTTGACCTGCCCGTCGACACACAGCGCCATGACGGAGGACACCCCGGCCACCAGCGCCCTGCCCAAAAACCCGTATCTCATCTCTTCACCCCCAAAAACCTCTCAAACCCCTCAAACCTCTCAAACCCCTCAAACCTCTCAAACTTCTCAAACCTATCTCATTTCCATCACCGGCACCTTGTCCATGTCGCCGTAGTTGAGGTTCTCGCCCGCCATGCCCCAGATGAACATGTAGTTCGAGGTGCCTGCGGCGGAATGCACGCTCCACTCCGGCGAGGTGATCGCCTGCTCGTTGTGGAGCCATACCAGGCGCTGCTCCTGCGGACGCCCCATCTGGTGGCAGATGGCCTGTCCCTCGGGAACGTTGAAGTAGAAGTACGCCTCCATGCGGCGGTTGTGGGTGTGCTGGGGCATCGTGTTCCAGACGCTGCCGGGCTTGAGCTCGGTGAGCCCCATCTGCAGCTGGCAGCACCCGCCGCCCGCGACCTTCGAGAGGACCGGATAGACGATGAGCTGGTTGATTACGCGGTCGTTGGACTCCTCCATCTTGCCGGCCTTGATGTAGTTGCCAATCGTGATGCCCGGATTCTTGCAGTTCTGGTCGCAGGTGATAAGCTGGGTGACGTATTCCTTGTAGGCGGGCGCGGAGTTCAAGTAGAACTTCGCGGGGTTAGACTTGTCGAGCGACTTGAACGTCACGAATTTCTTCTTGCCGCAGCCGACGTAGAGCGCATTCTTAAAGCGAAGCGCATATGTGCAGATCTTGCCGACAACCCATTCCTTTCCGTCGTGCTTCTCCTGTTCCTCCCACCTGACCGTCACCTCGCCGGGCCCGCCGACGTTAATGACGCCGAGCTCGCGGCGTTCAAGGAAATACTCCGCCTTGAGTTCTTCAAACGTCTCGAGCGTCAGCTCCTTCTCCACCGGCATCGCACCGCCATAGACGAGGCGGTCGTACATCGTGTAGGTGACGTTGATCTTGTCCTTCTCCATCACCTTCTCCATCACGAACCGATCGCGGATCTTCTCCGTGTCGTAGTGCTTGAAGTCGTCGGGATGGACCGCGGTCTGAACCGTGAAGTTGACCGTCGTTGCGAGCACCAGTGTCAGTATGTTCATTTCGTCGTCTCCTTGTTACTTGTTATTGGTTTTAGAAGCCTCGATTGAAACGCGCACTGCCAGCGACTTGACGCCGCGCGCCTCGAATACGCGATATCGTCCGTTGCGGTTGCAGCACACCGCGCCCGTGTCGGCAATCGCGCCGTCCGTCGTGTAGCGGCAGACCCAGCCACGGTAGCGGACGTCAAGCGACTTGCCGTCGCAAGAGACCTCCGTCGCCGTCTCGCCGTCGAACTCGAACGCCGGGAGCGTCATCGCCACTTCGCCTGGCCCCGAAAGCTCGGAGGAAAGGCCCTCCGCCGTCAGCCTGCACTTCCAGTCGAGCGCGCCCAGCTTCCAGTTGGCCCATGCCGCCTTGCCGTCGCTTCCGTTCCCGGCCGGCGCAAGCGCGTCGTCGGAGACCGGCGCAAATGCAAGCGGTCTGACATTGGTCCGCTCCGTGCTGTAGCTGGGCTTCAGGGCGCAAGGCGTCGAGATGCAGATGGCGGTTGGAGCGCCGCGGCGGTGCAGGCGGCCCATTCCGTCGCAGTCGTAGTGGCTGTCGGCGTTGTAGTCGAACTGCGCCGAATATTCGCCCGCATTGAGGAAGACGAAGTGGAAATACGGAGTCGTAGCAAACGAATGCGGCTTCAAACAGTAGAAAACAGGTCTGACCGTTTTTCTAATGTTTAGAACTTCCGGCGAAGCCATCTCGAAGGCGAAACGCCGCGCGAGAACCGCCCACGACCCCATCGTGACCATGTACTTGTCGAAGTACGCGTACCCCTCGCAGCCGATTCCAGTGCCGCGCTTTCCGCTTCCGCGCGGATAGCGGTTCTTGACGTGCCTCACCGGCCTCGCCGCAAGCCATCCCTTGACGGAATCAACCGCCATTCTCGCCCCGCCAAGGAAGCGCGCCGCCGTCTCCGCGTCGCCTCTCGCCATCGCCCGCGCCGCGTACCATTCGCACAGCGCCGCGAAGAGCGTGTCGTTGTGCAGGAACTGGTTGCTGCGCCCGCCGTACGGTATCTCCCCCGCGGCCGACTGCAGCTCGAGCGTTGGCCCGGCGGCGCGTTCCAGAAACCCCTCAAGCGCCGTGCGAGACGGCCCGCTGTAACCTGCCGACAGGATCAGCGCGAACTGGAGCCGCGTCACGAGGTCATAGACCGCCGGCTCGTGCGGATCGCGCCACATCCCCTTGTCGTCAAACCAGCGCAACTGGTCGGAAACGTACCGCTCCACGAACTTCGCGTCGCCGCCGACGCCGGAGGATATCCGCGTCTGTTCGCTTGCCGCGCCAAATACGCACCAGTTGTACGACCTGATCGTGTCGCCGACTTCCGGCTTGACGCGGTAGCAGCGCCACGGGTCGACCTCTGCAAGATCGCGACGCCAGCCGTCGGTGACGTCCTTCGGGAAAAGTCCGGCGCGTTCAACGTCGAGGAGGGCGGCAACTAGCTCCTTTACCGAAAACTCGTTGCCCTCCCTCTTCATCGGCCCCTTCTTCGCGTCGCGGCAGCAGATGTCCATCATGCGGCGGAACAGGTCGCGGCGGCCACTTTGACGACCTGAGGAAATCAGCGCGGCGATGTTGGCGGTCAGCCTTGGAAAGCCGTGCTCATTCACGCCGTTCGCGTCGGCGTCGGCGACGTACTCGGCGACATGGTCGTCCGGATACGCCGCGACCGCCGCCTCAACAAGGTCGAGATACTCGTCTGACGACACCGCCGATTCGTCCGCTACGGCTGCATACGCCGCGAGAACGGCCGTCAACGAGAAAATGGCTGCGACATGTCGTGACGTCATTTTGTGTTCCTTATTCTGTTGACGACGCACATCGCGACGGCGAGCGCCCCGGCGAGGACCGCGCCGACCCACTTCAGCGTAACCGTCAGGTGAAAGACAACCCAACACCACAGCGCGCTCGCGAAGTCCAGCGACCCGCCGCCTTCGAAGCCCTGCGGCACCGAGATGCCGTCGCAGTTCGCCGCCGCTATCGCCTTTGTGAACGCAGGCGTCAGGTTCGTGACGAAGAAGAGCCCGGCGAGAAGAGCGACGAGGCCGACCACGAAAGTCTTCGGCACATTCCCCTTCGTTATCGGCAGAACGCACGGAAAGAGGTAGAACATGCCCGCCAGCGACGCCAACGGAAGGAACTTGTTGCCAGGCAGGAACACCGAAAGGAACAATATCACCGGTATGAGCAGGATCGAGACGACAAGCGTCGTCGGATGGCCGATCACCAGCGCAGGGCTCATCCCTATGTGGATGGTCTGGCCCGTGCTGCGCTTCTCAAGGATTGCGCGTATCTTGTCGCATATCGGCTTCAGTCCCTCGATGAAGAGAGCCGTGATGCGCGGTATGAGCTCCATCACCGCGCCGACGGTGACGCCAAGCTTCAGTATCTGCGGGATGGAGTCGACGACGCCCTTCCACGAGTCGCACTTGAGCGCCCCGATGCCGCAGCCGATTACGAGCCCGAGGAACAGCGGCTCGCCGAGAAGGCCGAACTTCCTCTTCATCCCCTCCGCGTCGATGTCGAGCTTCGAGAAGCCCGGTATCCTGTCGAGGACCCAGCCGACCGCGACGGCAAACGGCGTGAAGCTCTGGCAGAACGGCTGGGGTATCGAGATTCCTTCCATGTCCTTGTAGTAAGACTGGAAGCCCTTCGCCGTGAAGTCGGCCATGCAGAGCGTTATGACGTAGAGCACGATTGCCGCGTAGAACGCCCATGCGAGTGAGTCCGTCGCGAAGAACACCATCGCGCCGAGGAAGGCGAAGTGCCAGTAGTTCCAGAGGTCGATGTTGACAGTTCGCGTCGTCTTCGTCAGCAGCATCAGGAGATTGACGCCAAGGCACACCGGGATGATGAACGCCCCTACGGCGCACGAGTAGGCGACGGCGGCGGCGGCCGGCCAGCCGAGGTCGAAGTAGGGCAAGTCCAGGTGGTAAAGCTCCGTCATGCCCTTCAGCGCAGGCCCGAGGCTCGAGGTGAGGAGCGCCGTAACGACGCCAAGCCCCACGAACCCGACGCCGACGAGCAGCCCCGACTTGAGCGCCCTGCCCGGCTTTATCCCTATGCAGACCCCGAGCACAGTGAAGATGACAGGCATCATCACCGCCGCGCCGAGGCCGATTACGTATGCGAAAACCTCTTTCATCGCCCCACCTTCACTTCAGGGAGTCTGCAAATGCGCGAACGCACGCAAACCAGCTTTCGGCCGTCGGGAAGACCCCCATGCCGCGCCATGCGCCGTCCGCCGCGCCGAGGGCCTTGAACCTCAGCAGCCCCTCAAGGAAATAGTAGTCGCCGTAGTCGAGCGGCACGTCCACCTCGCTGTGGCCGGGCTTGTGTCCTACGCCATGCTTGAGAAGAAAGTGCCCGATCTCGCCGCCCTCGGAGAAGTACGCGGGCGACGCCAGCGACAGGAGCTGCTTCACGGCGAACGCGCGGTACTTGGAGCCCTTCTCGCCGGGCACGAACGTCGAAAGCTCCATCAGAGCCGACGCCATGATCGCGCCGGCGGAGCTGTCGCGCTCCTCGCCAGGCGCGCCGTAGTCCCAGCACGGAATGCCGTCGGCCGGCATGTTGGGGTTGTTGAC
>JAFRBA010000212.1 GCA_017405115.1 Kiritimatiellia bacterium | reverse complement strand
CTTGTCCTCCGTAGCTTCAGCGAAGGAGGATCTTGTCCTCCGTAGCTTTAGCGAAGGAGGATCCCTCTTTGTGCCCTATGTGTTCTTTGTGGCTAAAAACATTCCGATCCACTCTTCCACCCCTCCACTCTTCCACTCCTCCCCCGTTCCCTGTCTTGTCCTCCGTAGCTTCAGCGAAGGAGGATCTTGTCCTCCGTAGCTTTAGCGAAGGAGGATCCCCCTTTGTGCCCTATGTGTTCTTTGTGGCTAAAAACATTCCGATCCACTCTACACGCTCTACACGTTCTACACGGCCATCAACCTTTCCACTCCTCTACCCCTCCACCCCTCCACTCTTCCACTTCTCCACTTTTCCACTCCTCTACCGTTCCCCATTCCCCGAAAAACTTTTTTCAAAATACCCCCTTGACGAGCGGGCGGGAAATTTGGTACGATGCAAACCGATCTTTCCGAGAAGAAGGATCATCGGGATGCGGGGGAAAGTCCTCGCGTAGGTGGCGGGAAGTGATTCCTGCCACCTTCTCTTTGTATGACGGGCAATAGGGACGCATGAAGGAATGGAGGAGTTGAGCATATTCGTTGACGAATCGGGACGCTTCCAGCATCCAGATCCCAGTTCTCGCTTCTATATCATTGGAATGGTGTTCCATGATCAGGCCAGCGACATTTCTCCTCTTGTCGCAGACCTTGCCCGTGCGGAGGCTGAAATAGGCATCGAGAACCATTGCTTTCATGCTGGGCCTCTCATCCGCAAGGAGAAGTGCTACGAGATATTGAGCCGTGCTTTTCGCGGTCGCATACTCTCGCGAATGATGGCATTCGCATCACGAGTGGACTTCAAGTACAAATGCTTGAGCGTCGACAAGAAGTTCATCGATTCTGCCGAACAGATTGTCGACCATCTGCGCACTTCGCTTCTTTCGTTCATTGACTCTCATAGAGATGCGCTTGCACAGGCACAAAAGATCAAAGTCTATTATGACTGTGGGCAATCTCCCGTCACGAATCTGCTCCAGCAGACATTCGCCGATGCACTCGGTAAGGCGGTTGAGTTCAAGCAGGGGGTAAAGCCGTCACGATACAGACTGTTTCAAATTGCGGACCTTGTATGTACCCTGCATCTCATCGAGCTGCGACTGTCTCATGGAATTCAAATGACTCAATCTGAAGTGAGGTTCTTCGGTGGCCCACGAGACTTCAGGCGCAACATCCTCAAGTACCTCAAGCGCAAGGAGATTTAATAGCGCCGAGGCGCAAGCCGCAGAGCGGCGGGTACTACAGGCACATGCCGAAGCAGAGGACGAACGATGGACTATTCGGGAGATGACAGGGCGCACTACCCCCTTGCGCTCCAACGCCAAGTTTTGGTACAATACGCACCGATGAAGGCCGCAAGGCCGGAGTCACCGGGATGCGGGGGGATTGTCCTCGCCTTAAGTGACGAGAAGCGATTCCCGTCACTTATGTTTTAGTCAGAGTATGGCAAAGGGCACGCTGAGCATATTCGTCGACGAATCGGGTATTTTCAAATACCCCGATCCGCTTTCCCGTTTCTACATCCTGTCGCTCGTTCTGCATGGCCAGTCGCAGGACATATCGCGCCCGCTTGCGGACTTGTCGCGGGGAGTCGCAGACCTCGGCTTCGACCCCGACGACTTCGTGTTTCATGCGGGGCCCATAATTCGGAAGGAGGATGGGTATTCTTTGTTGAGCCGCCATTGGAGGAGCCGCGTCTTCGACCGCATGATGACATTCGCCCGGAATGTCGACTTCCGCTATCGCAGTATAAGCGTCGACAAGCGATTCGTCACCTCGTCGGCGCATATCGCCGAACGTCTGCGTGACGGCCTGAGTTCCTTCATCGACGGGCAATCCGCGATGATGCGCCAGTTCGAGAAGGTGAAGGTGTACTACGACTGCGGGCAGTCCGCCGTGACGAATCTGCTGCATGAGGCTTTTTCCTCCATGCGCCTGCCGTCCGCCGAGTTCGCGCAGAACGTCAGGCCGCAGAACTACAAGCTGTTCCAGGTCGCCGACCTTGTATGCACGGTCAAGCTCATAGAGCAGAAGCTGGACCATGGCGATCCGCTGTCGCTCTCGGAAGAGCGGTTCTTCGGCGGAGTGCGTGCCTTCAAGCGCAATGTTCTCCGAAAGCTTAAGCGCAAGGAAATCTAGTAGCGCCGAGGCGCGAGCCGCAGAGCGGCGGGTGCTACAGGCATATGCCGAAGCAGAGGACGGGCGGGGGGACTGTTCGGGAGGTGAGCTGTTTCATCGGCCATCACCCTTTATGGTATAATTCACTCAAGCAAGCGGAAGGGATAGAACATGGGAAAGAACTGTAAGCAAAAGGTTTCCGAGACCAAGGGGTCGGAAAGTGAGGCTAAGAGCCAGAATGCCGCAATCTGGAATACGGTTATTATGCCGTTGATTGCTACGATAATCGGTGGCGCTGTCATGCTGCTTTCCAATTATCTTGTTGAGCACTCGAAGCTCGCGAAGAAGTGTACGGAGCTTGAGAACAAGAAGGATGTCGCCGAAGCGCTGGTAAGAGAGAAGGATGGAAGAATCTCTGAATACCGAGAGCGCGTAATCGTCCTTGAAAACAAGATTTCCGCCAATGAAACTATACAGGAGATGTATAAGGTTGCGCTCTATCACCATACGGGAAAGCTTCTTAAGAGCGAGGATGAAGTGTTGGCTGCAAGTGCGCCAGCGGAAAAGAAACAGACCGAATCTGCAAGTGAATACAAGCCGGGCAGCATTGGTGAACAACTTGGGCTGACTAAGGGTATGTCATTGAGGGAAAAGTTAGACAAGGCGTGGGACACGAAGTTGAAAATCGAGTCTGGCCCGGGAATTTTCCTGCCAGCGCGTCGCGAGTTGCTTGACATATACTATCAGCTAGTCGATCTTGAGGCCAAACAAGAATATAATGCAATGCCCCAAGTGGCGATGAAGGGTTTTAGGGAAATAGACCCGAAGGTGCGTCCATTTATCAATGGAGCACAGGTTGATCGTCGCTTTGCCTTGGTGGCATCGCTAATCTACCGTGTGATTGCAGAGAAGGCTCTGCATGACGGTAAATTTGATATTGCTGCTGAATTGATGGGATGCGCAGCCGGACTCGGAGGCCCAAGGCCCGACTCATTGCTTCTGGCAATGGAGTCAGCGACAGCCTACAGAAAGTCACGCGGAACAACCGGGTATTTTACGCAGCATATTCGCGATGTGACGAAAGGTGACAAGAACAATGATTACCTTTATGAAATACACGACAAGCTTGCGCGGCTTGGCTATCTACAGCTTTTCCTTCCGAACAAAGAGGACACTGACATAGGGGAGCGGATTGACTGGGATAAGTTCTTTAATGGCAAGCACGTTCATGTCCGTTCGACATTTGAACGAAATGGGGACGTATGGTCTACACGATGGATTGGACTCGGCAAATACGAGGAGTACAATCTGTCAGCAGAGTTTAGGGCGACATGCCAGGCGCTGAAGAAAAGGAAATCCAAAGGAGTGAAATAGGCATTGGGGATTTTGTAAACGGATGGTCGCCGGACAGACTAAATGCAACTAGGGGCAGGTTAAATGCGCCGTAGCTCTGCTGTGTGCATTTAGTCTGCCAAATTGCATTTAACCCGTTGCCGTGGCGCGCCGCCGGAGGCGTCGCTGCGGGCCGTGGTGCCGCCGCTCGGTCTCGTCGCTCGGTTTTGCGCTTCTCCCCGAAGACAATCTTCCGTGTTCAGCCATAGCCGCCGCGCAAGCGGGCTCGCAACCCATAGGGACGCGAGCAAGCCGAGCGAAGCGAGTGCCGAGCCGTGCCTCGGCTGGTGTCTCTGGCTGCGTGCGAGACGCCTCCTGCGCCTGCAAAACCTCGCTCCTCACTCGCGGCACGCAGGCCCTTGTGGCTGCTGCGCAGTTCGCGCTTCGCGCTCAGCCAACCCGACGCCTTCGGCGCGGGTGCATCTCCCGTCCCTCCGCTCGCCGCGCATCCGTACGGAGCGGGCTTCCCGCCCGCGTCGCGCTTGCAATGCGCCCATGTCTTGGCGTATAATTCGCGCTGGCCCCTCGAGACAAAAGCACCCCCAGCCCATCGCGCAAGTCTCGTTTGCGGCGTAGTAGATGCGCCTGGGTTGGATGGTGCGTCAAGTCCTCTGTCGAGAGGGCCTTGCTTCATCTCGATTCCGACGAGCCTGGGCTTGAGGACCACCTCCTTCGGGTCGATCCTCGCGATGTGGAGCTTCGCGGCCGTGCCCTCGCCGCAGACCCCGGTTAGCTTGCAGTCCTGTCTGTGGACGCACTGGTTGGCGCGCCCGTAGCACCCCTTGAACGACTCGTAGGTGTGCTTTCTGATCTCGCGGGAGACCGTCGAGAGGCTGACGCCGATCTCCTTCGCGATGGCCCTCTCGGACATTCCGGCCGCGAGGCCGAACTCGATGCGGCACCTCTGGACGCCGGTCATCTGCTTCTTTCCTTTTGTCATCTGTGTTTCCTTTCGTGTTGCCCCGCCGGGATTGGCGGAGTCCACAAATGATAGCGAAAATCCCGTGGCAGGTTAAATGCGACGGGCCGCCCCCATGGGGGCGTTGTGGATGTTGTCCTCCTTGATGGAACTATTTTCCTTGAGACTCTGTCTGTGGCAGAGACAATGCAACCCCATCCGATACTGGCAGACTCAATGCAACATGGCGAGAAGACAGAGTGAATGCGACTCCCCGCTCCGCGGGCAGTCGCATTCACTCTGTCTTCTCACCCCCCTTGCGCTCCGCCGCAGAATCGTGGTACAATACACACATCAAGCCGCAAGACTCGGTCTAAGCGGTGCAGAGCCTTGGCCGAAAGGCCGAGGCTCTTGCAGTATCTAGGGACACAGATGAAACGAACAGCAGCATACGTTGACGGATATAATCTTTACTACGGACTCTTAAAGGGGACGCCGTATAAATGGCTTGATTTGGAGCAGCTCGTTACGGAGCTTCTCAGAGACGACCATTCGCTTGTTTCCATCAAGTACTTCACATCGCCGGTAAAGACATATCCTCACGACACTGCAGCGTTGGACAGGCAGAAAATATACCTTCAGGCACTCTCCACGTTGCCGAAGGTCGAAATCATACAGGGTTTCTACCGCAAGGACACTGTGCTTATGCCGGCGCACGAGGAAGAGTGCAAGAAATGCCCAACGGCAAGTGATGGCTTTGTAAGAGTCGTGAAGCTAGAAGAGAAGCGCACCGACGTGAACATAGCCTCCGCAATGCTCCTTGATGCCTTCAACGACAAAGCCGACGTGTTTGTCCTTGTCAGCGGAGACACCGACTTTATTGCGCCAGTAAATATAGTTCGTAAGGACTTCAAAAAGACTGTGATTGTATTCAATCCACGGGAAACGAAGTCGTGGCTTCGAGACTACGCCTCGTACTACCGTGACATCCCCCGTGATCTTCCTGCGAAGTGCCAGCTGCCCGATATCATTCCATACGGAAGGCGCGGCGACCGCATCCTCCACCGCCCCGATGCCTGGCGCTAGCCGTTCCCCATTCCCCGCCTTGTCCTCCGTAGCTTCAGCGAAGGAGGATCTTGTCCTCCGTAGAGCTTCAGCGAAGGAGAATCTTGTCCTCCGTAGCTTCAGCGAAGGAGAATCTTGTCCTCCGTAGAGCTTCAGCGAAGGAGAATCTTGTCCTCCGTAGCTTCAGCGAAGGAGAATCTTGTCCTCCGTAGCTTCAGCGAAGGAGAATCTTGTCCTCCGT
>JAFRBA010000211.1 GCA_017405115.1 Kiritimatiellia bacterium | reverse complement strand
CGACTAGCAACTAATGACCAACGACTATCTTCCCTTCTTCGGGTCGAACTCGATCTTCATCGGGGTCTTGGGGATGGCGTGCGTCTTGTCCCAGATCGCCTTCTGGAATTCGTTGGTCGGCGGCGGGGCCCAGCCCTCCTGACAAGCCTTGTCATATTTTCTTTCATGCCAAGGCCTCATGCCATAATACGGCATAACCAAAGAAAATGTTTGCATCATAGTAATTGCAAAATCTTCACGGGACAGTCTGTCCAAGTCCTTCGGTTCACGCACTGGCAGCATAAGAGAATCTCCACGCGCACCATAGACTCCACCAACGGCGAAGGAAAAACCGCGCAACACTTCTCGACGAACACGTGCGTTAAGGACATCAGCCTTTGGAGCGTCTATCGCCAGCTTACCCACATTGACCATCGCCCAGCCCTCTTCTGTAGCCGAAAGCAAAGCAGGGAAGCTCTGTGATGCATCAACAACCGCTACGCCAGTCGTACCTCCCGATTCCTTGATTATTGTCAGGATGTTTTCAATTGTCACCCGGTCAACTTCAACGCGTTTGACTTGTGCGCGAATGCGCTGATCAATGACGGAAAGCGCCTTGTCGATTTCCTCGGCAGCTACTCGTTTTTGACAATTCAGCACAACGAAAACACCCTTCGCAGAATTGGCTTGCCTTACCGTGCCTCCGTGTTTACGCATATCAATGCGCCGCATAGCCTCTCGAACATTGCGATGCGTGTTGGTTGAAACATTCCAGGCGTTTGAGGTTGTCTCGCTGGAAAATACTACGAGTGAAAGCATCAATGACGCAGCGAAGATGATTCTGCTCATGTTATTTTGTGCCTTTCTGAATTTCTATCTGAAGATTTTTATCCAATTTTCTCTGCAACATACACTGACGGCCAAAGATACTTGGCTGGTGAAGTTTTGGCAGACCCTTCGCCTCCAACATTTTGTTGGCTGCATCGACAATAAGCGTATAGTCATCATCGGGTGCGTTAGGATCACGTCTAACTTTCGCTACTTCAAGTTCAAGATCGCGTCTATACTGTCCAAGCTCATACAACTCCATTGCCGCCGAGTTCATTATGTCAGAGGGGTTTTCCCCCTGCTTCATTCGCTGAACAAACTCTTTTTTTGTCGCAATGACGGCTTCTTTGAGGGCTCGTTGATCTTCCGAGTCATCGCTTGAAATCTCAATTCGATCCGCAACAGACTGGGCGAAGTCCTGGTCGAATTGCTTGTCATACCGAGGCGGACGCAACATCCAACTCCCGGGCTTTACAGAAAGCAATGCCGCAATGTGACGCTCGCTTGGGTGAGCGAAGATTTTGTATTTACTTTCTTTTGACTTGAAATGGCGTTGGGGAGGGTTCTCAAGATAGTAGATTATCGGCTTGATGTTTTCGGGCGGATTATCCCCATACATATTCTTCCAGTATTGCAGTTTTTCCGAATTATCCATTTCAGAATATTCTTTTTTAGTGGTCGCTGAAGGTGCGGCGGCTGGAACCCCCGCTCGAATGGTCATCCTTTTACTTTCGACATTCTCCTCTTCAATAGGTTCCTTGGGATCAATGTGTCCGTTTGGATGCTCGATTAACATCAAACAAACTACACCAAGTCCAAGTGCCAATACACCCCCCAATACCCAACCCCAGAAGCGCGTCGTTCGTTTGGTTGCTTTTGAACGGCCGTATCCAGTCTTGTTCGGGGCATTCCAACTCATTTTAGCTCCTTAAAGTAATCAGCCCGCCCGATTCCCCGGACGGGCTGATTTCTGACCTCTCTGTGTAAGTCGCTTACTTCTGCTTGCGACGAAGCGCGAGACCCACAACGCCGAGGAGGAGCAGAAGCCCGCTCGTCGGTTCAGGAACCGGGGTAGGGGTAGATTTCGGGACAATGCCGCTGACCGTCCAAGACGTCGGCGAAGCGTCAAATCCAGTTGTTCCCATCGCCAGCGTTGAGATGCTCCCCGTGAGAGTTGTCGTCATCGACGCATTGCTGTAGTCGTAGTCATCACTCACCTTGCCAGTGAGAGAAGCCGGAGCACCAGACAATACAATCTCGTACATATAGTCAGTCGACTTGAGGATTTTCGCATCGCTGAAAGTAACGGATGCAGTCGAAGACGCGACAGTGCCACTCTTGGTCGCAATCGTAGTGCTGCCGTCATCGCTGAGAATAGTCAGGACATAACTCATGCCAGCTACTCCCGCGCCATTGGCAGCATAGTTGCCATTGTCACCCAAGGATGCGGGATCAATACCGTTAATCGACCCGTTCCATTTCACCATCGCCGCCTGCGAAGCAGTCGCAATAACTGCAACTACAAACGCCATGATTAGTTTTTTCATTTACTTACTTTCCTTCGTTGCCTTGTTGTTGTGCCCCGCCCTCCATCAAGGCTATGAAGGGCAGGTTGTTTGGCAGACGACCCTTTGCCGCCCACCACGAAACGAATTTAGTTGAGCGAGGACGGGAACTGGAAGGTAATCTCGCTACCGCTGGCAAACATACCAAGGAAACCCTGACCGGGAGTGATGACATAGTCATCAGCCTTGGCACCATCTTCACCGAAGTAACCGATGGCAAAATCCCACCAACCGATATAGTCTTCAGCCTTGCCGCCCATCTCTGCCACAAGCTCTGCAGCCCTTGTCGGCCCGCAGTAGGCAAGAAGTGCCGTGGTATCAAGCGTGGCAGGGTCAATAATCTGAAGATTGTCCGAATCAGCATCGAACGTGCCATCTACTGGAACAATCTTCTTGAGCGGGATAGCCTTGGGGATATAGTTCGCAATCATCTGGTACGCGGCTTCGCCGCCAGTGGTCGTGAACGTTGTCGTCACAGTCGGCGCTTCGCCTGAACTGACAATCTGAACGGCATTGCCGGAGGCAAACAGGCCGAGGAAGCCGTCGCCAGGGTGAATGACATAATTATCTGCACGGGCACCATCTTCACCGAAGTAACCGATGGCGAAATCCCACCAGCCGATGTAATCTTCTACCGTGCCGCCAATTTCAGCAACCAGTTCTGCGGCTCTTGTCGGACCACAATAGGCGAAGAGCGACGAGGTGTCAAGCGACACAGGGTCAATGACCTGGATATTGTCACTATCGGCATCATACGTTCCCTCGACCATCTTGTAATCGCCGAGCCTTGCCGTACCACCCCCAACCGGGACGAACGACATACCGAACGACGGATACATCGACTCGCCATCAGTAGCATCGAGCGTCAACGTGTTATACCCGACGATATTCTGCGATTCCACGCCCTCAGAAAAACCTACTGCGGCGCAGTATGGGACATTAGCATAAGCGCGAAAACAAGATGGTTTTTTATTCCTTTTACTGCGAAAACCGATTATGCCGCTACTTTCCCACTTTGGGGACAAGCCGCCCCAAATATCTAAAGTTCTCTGCGCCTCTGCGGGAAAATCCACCTTGACAAGAAAACACGGCTTTCTGCCAAAGAATCAACTATTCTGCATAATGCCATTGTCGTATTAGGCAGAATATGGTGGGTGAGGCAACATTTGTTGGGGACCCAGCCGCCCCCAATGGATTTCAATACAATCAGACCGAGCCTGTTGACTTCCCCAGAGATTCAAGCCCTTTAAGATTGGCAATAAGACAACTACAATATTGGTAATGAAAACTTGATAAAATTGGAAATGACAGTTGACAAGATTGGCATGAATATGCTAGAATAACCGCGTTTCTAAAGAAAAAGGTCAATATGGCAAAAGCAGAGTATATAAGAAGAATTTGCGACGAGGAGCTCGCCTTTCAATTAGAATGTGCGGGGGCGGTTGTTGTGCAGGGGCCGAAGTGGTGCGGCAAGACGAGAACCTCCGAAGAGATGGCAAGAAGCGTGGTCAAACTCCAAGACCCGTTGAAACAGAAGGAGTATCATCAGATTGCGCAAACCATGCCGTCAATCCTTCTTGAGGGTAAAGCCCCTCGTCTCATAGACGAATGGCAAGACGAACCAGATTTATGGAATCTTGTGCGAGCCACCGTAGACGAGCGCGGAGGCGCAGGACATTTCATCCTTACTGGCTCTTCTGTGCCGCGAGACCAGAAGGATGACGACAAGGAGCCGCCGCGTCATTCTGGCACGGGGCGGTTCGCTTGGCTCAGGATGCGTCCGATGTCCCTTGCCGAATCAGGCGAGTCGAACAAGGCAATCTCGCTTGGAGCACTTTTTGACGGAACAGACAAGATCGCCGCGACATCAAATGTGTCCGTGCCGGATTTTGCGCATCTCATCTGTCGCGGAGGCTGGCCGGAGGCAGTGCTCGCGAAGAGCCCTCGCGTTGCGTACCAGAAGTCCATCAACTATGTCGAGGCGGTAATCAACGAGGATGTCCATCGCGTGGACGGAATTGAACGCAATCCGGCGCTTGTGCGGCTTGTGCTCCGCTCGCTTGCCAGGAACATCACCACGCTAACGGCCACGCAAACGCTTCTAGACGACATAAAGAACCATATGCCCACAACGAGCATAAAGACGCTGGATTCGTACCTGAACGCACTGCGCCGCATATTCGTAATCGAGGACGAGCCTGCCTGGCTGCCGTCCATCCGCTCAAAGACCGCGATACGGACGAGCCATAAGCGGCAGATGTCCGACCCATCCATTGCCACGGCCGTTCTTGGGATAAAGCCCGAAAAGCTGATGAGGGACTTCAACCTCTTTGGATTCCTCTTCGAGTCCCTCTGCGTCCGCGACATGCGCGTCTACGCCCAGGCAAACGATGGAGAGGTGTTCCACTACCGGGATGCGTCAGGCCAAGAAATCGACATGATAGTGTCACTGCGCGACGGGCGCTGGGGAGCGGTGGAAGTCAAGCTCGGCGGCGGGCAAATCGATGATGCGGCCAAGAACCTTCTTGCGCTGCGCGACAAGGTGGATGGAGACTCGATGGGCACACCGTCGTTTCTCATGGTGCTGACGGGCACCGAGTTCGCATATCGCCGCACGGATGGTGTGTTTGTCGTTCCGATTGGCTGCCTAAAGCAGTAGCATTGATTGAACGGTGTCGCCGAAAATCAATAGCGCTCGGAAAATTCCCAGACGTCCTCAGGACCGATGGCGATTTCGTCTGGCCACATCTCGCGGCTAGATCCGTCGTCGGGATCACGCGACAAGTCAAGTTCTTCTTCGTTGACAGGACAATTGCAGAGAAAATCCACAAAGTTGGGCTTGCTCTTCTCCTTGACGAAAGGAACGAGCACAACCTCGAAGGAAGGGGAGAAGGGATTTAAGGGACCCCAGCAAACGGTCCCCAACAAACGTTGTCTCACCCACCATTGAGGACATAGGCGGAGGATCTGCCTCCGCCGATTTTTGTGATCGACCCTTCGTCAAGCATTGCCTTTAATGTCATCTCGACCATTGCCGTGCTGATGTCGGGACATTTGGCGAGAATGTCGCGCTTGGAGACCTTCCCAAGTGTCGTCTTGAATACGTTGCGAATCCTGTCCGCCTTGCTCATGCGCGAGTGGACGACGTCCTCCACGCGCGACTCCAGTTCGCGATATGCCTTCAGAATTATGCCGAGCGTATATTCCACGTAGGGCTTCAAGTCGTTGGCGTTGTCATACCACCCTGAAGAACTTGTCTTCAGTGCTTCGTAGTATTCGGCCTTGGAACTTTCAATCAGCATTTCAAGGCTGATGTACTTGCCGACGAAAAAACCGGAGCGATAAAGCAGCAGCAATGTCAAAAGTCGGCTCATGCGCCCGTTGCCGTCATGGAACGGATGGACGCACAGAAAGTCGAAGATGAACATCGGGATCAACAGAAGGCCATCGAATTTGCCTTCATCTACTGCCCTGCGGTAGTTCGCGCAGAGCGTCTCCATCGCCATTGGCGTCTCCACAGCGCTTGCTGGGCGAAAGCGCACGAAGGTCTTTCCGTCCGCGTCGGTCTCCTCGATGATGTTGTCGTTCAGTTTCCAATGCCCGCCGATGCCCTGGGGAAGTTTCGAGTACAAGTCTCTGTGCAGTTGAAGAAGCACATTAGGATTTATTGGTATGAACTCGTGGCTTTCGTGTATCGTAGCCAGCACATCCCTGTATCCGGCGATTTCTTTTTCGTTCCTGTTTTTGGGGATTGTCTTCTGGGACATCAATTCGCGTATTCTTGCGTCAGTGGTGGCGATGCCCTCAATGCGGTTGGACGAGGTTGTGGATTGAATCTTCGCCACTTCCATCAACGCATTAAGTACGTCTGCGCGGGCATTCAGATATAGTTCCTGCTTGCCTTTGTATTCGCGTATCGCGCCGACAAGCGCCGTGATTTCAGGCGTCAACAAGGTTCTTGGTGCAGTTTCATAATCAAAAATGTGCATGGTGCTCCCTTGTTTTATCTGCCTATAGTTTACCATATTCTGCCTAATAAGGCAATGGCATTATGCAGAATAGTTGATTCTTTGGCAGTAAGCCGTGGTTTCTTGTCAAGGTGGATTTTCCCGCAGAGGCGCAGAGAATGTTAGATATTTAGGGCGGCTTGTCCCCAAAGTGGGAAAGTAGCGGCATAATCGGTTTTCGCAGTAAAAGGAATAAAAAACCATCTTGTTTTCGCGTTTATGCTAGTGCCCCATACTGCGCCGCAGTAGGTTTTTCCACCGGCGTGGAATCGCAGAATATCGTCGGGTATACGACGAAGAACATGAACATCGGCGGGTTCACGATGAACGGCAACTCGTTCATAGGCATGGGCGAGACGCAGGGCATGCGCTTGACGGCGCTTGAGCCCAAAGGCTACGAGGCCAACCAGGATCTTAAAGACGCCGAGGGCACGACTGGCGAATTCAACATCCAGACGCTCACGAAACTCGGAAAGCGCGACAAGATATATCGTTGGGTTCGCTCCTACAATGTTGACGACGAGGAGTGGAACAATGACGGGCATTGGACTTACGATGGAGCCGTTGTCACGCCCGGCGGTGCTAGCGACGCTCTTTTCAAGGCTGGTTCTGGTCTTTGGACTGCAGCCCCCGACTGGGCGGACGACGATGATGCCGTTTACTCCTTTACTGATGCAGGCGAGGTCAGCACCAATGATGTCAAGTGGGTGTTCAACATTGGAGGCTTCACGCCTTGCGCAAACCCCTACCCTGTCGGCATTCGTCTCAGTTCTTTGATTCCTGTTGGCTATGAAAACAATCAGGATCTTAAAGACGCCGAGGGCACGACTGGCGAATTCAACATCCAGACGCTTACGAAGCTTGGAAAGCGTGACAAGATATATCGCTGGGTTCGTTCCTACAATGTTGACGATGAGGAGTGGAATGATGACGGCCATTGGACTGCTGATGGTGCAGCAGTCGTTCCGGGAAGTGCAAACGATCCCGTCTTTGGCATTGGCCAGGGGCTTTGGATTGCCGCGCCTGACTATGCAGACGATGATGGCGCAGAGTATTCGATGACAGCTAAGTACCCTGCCAACTAACGATTTCTTCTCCGCAAAGAGTGGAGAGGGTAAAACAAACGAAAAAGGAAACAAGAAAATGAAGAAACTAATGATAGCGCTTGCAACGGTCGCAATGGCGGCTGGTGTGCAGGCGGCGGCATGGACATGGACATCCGACACCTATGCTGCCATTACGCCAGGTGGTAGCGATCCGTTGAGCGGAGCTAACATTTACCTGTTCTTCGGATATGCGTCAAGTTCTGCCGCGAATACGGCAAAGGCGGACGTGCTTTCTAGCCTTCGCGCCGGGAATGCGATTTCTGGGTATTCCCAGAGCGCAACCCTAGACTCGTCGGGAAAACTGGCCACTACGGAGTTCACAGGTCCTGAAGGCAAGCAGTACGCCTTTGCCGTGATTCTCGCTGATGACGCTGCTGGCAACTCCTATATGCTCCAGACTGGCAACAAGAATGCCACTGGGTCAGATGTTGGCGAAGCTGCACTATCGTTCGACATCTCGTCGACGACGCTTAAGGCTATCGATGCGACGGGCTCTGGCGCTGGCTGGTACATGACCAAGGAGGCGTCCGCGGTTCCGGAACCGACGAGCGGTCTGCTGATGCTTCTCGGCGTCGCGGGTCTCGCACTCCGTAGGAAGCGTGCGTAATTGAGAAAGCGGCGCGGCTGGAGTCCGCGCCCTACCGAAACGAAAGCCCGTCCGAGCAATCGGGCGGGCTTTTTGAATGTGAAACCCAAAAGAAAGGCATGGTTGACGGCGGAACGAAGATATGAGATAATACGTTCTAGTGAGGTGAGAAATGGGATTGCAGGCAGTCATATATCAAGATGAAAGCGGTGCATACTGCGCGGAGGTTCCGGCGTTTCCGGGGTGTCACTCATGCGGCGACACCTACGAAGAGGCGTTGGCGAACATCCGCGAGGCCGCCCGTCTCTGGCTTGACTGCGTGAATGAAGAAGCTTGTGGTGCGCCAGCGGGAGCCCATCTTCAGCGGGTTGCGTTGTGAAGGCTCTGACCGCTCATCAGATGATTGAGCTCCTTGAGGCGCGCGGCTGGTATGAGGCGCGGCAAAGCGGCAGCCACAAGATATTCAAGAACTGGAACGATCCGCTGAAACACACGGTGGTTCCATTTCACAAGGGCAAGACCTTGCCGCCGGGAACGCAGCGAGCAATCATGCGCGACGCCGGCATAACACCCGACGAACTCTGATATTTTCAATCCGCCGCCCTGCAAAGGAGCGGCAATGGCCTGGAACAGAAACAATTCAAGGAGCCAGCGCGGCGCGGCGGCGGCGCGAAAGCCCCGCGTCCTGCTCGTCGCGCTCGTCCTGCTCGTCCTCGGCGCCGGCGTCTGGTGGGCTGTGCGCGGCGGCGGCGGGACCGCCTCGGCGACAGACGTGCGAAAGGCGGGGAGGATCGCCGAGCGGAAGCCAGACCTGCCGAAGGCCCGGGTCGAGGAAGCCCCGCGGGGGGAGGTGGCGGAGCGCCGCTCCAACGTCCCGCCGGAGCAGCGGGTCATGCACACAAACGTCTATGGCTACGTGATAAACAGGCCGCACACCGCCGTCGTGATAACCAACAAGCTGGACGACGCGGAAAAGCCGGTCGAGGAGCGGATATTCTCCAACTCAGCCGACCAGAAGATCGCCGGGCTGCTGCTGCTTGAGCCCGGCGAGATGCTCGTGGGCGACGCGACGAGCCTATTCGGGCGCGGGTTCACGAGGGCCTTCCTCAAGTCAATCGAGACGCCCATAGTCGTCGAGGAGGGCGACGATCAGTTTACGGCCGAACTCAAGAGGGCCGTTCGCGAGGCGAAGAAGGAGCTCAAGGCGAAGTACGACGCCGGCGAAGACATCGGCAAGCTGATGCTCGAGGAGGTAAGGGAGCTGCAGGAGATAGGGCTGTACCGGGAAGAGCTGAAAGATCAAGTCGCCAAGTTCTCGCGCGACAAGTCCCAGAGCGAAGAGGACCTCGGGGATTTCGTGAAGGCCGCCAACATGCTTCTCGAGTCACGGGGCGGCAAGCCGCTCAAGATGCCCAGGTTCGCGGCGAGGCGGTTCGCCCTCGACAGGGCGCGGCGCGGCGAGGAGCCAGGCGGGGAGCAGGAGAAAGGAGACGTAGAATGAGGTTTAGGCACGGTATCGTGTTGTCCGCGGTGGCAGTCGCCATTGCGGCGGGAGCGGAGCCGACGGATGCCGACAGGCTGCGCGAGAGCATAGCGGCCAAGTCCGGCGGGCTCTTGGAGAAGCCAGGCTCGTCCAGCGGGCTCGTCGCGTTCATCGACACCCAGGGCGAGATGAACGGCACCAACGTCTCGGCGGCGGTCGAGGTGATAAGAGGCGCAACGGCCAAGTACCCGATAAAGACACTTCGGATGGAGCCGGACGCCCCGGACGCCCTAAAGGCGAAGAGCGGGGCGGATGTCGCGGTCATCATCGTGGCGGACGACAGGACGCCTGCGCTGCTGTCCGCCCCCGAGAACCGCTGGGCCGTGGTGAACGTCAGGAAGCTTGCGGCGGGCCTGGCGACGGACGCCGCAAGGGCGAAGTTCTACGATTCGAGGTGCAGGAAGGAAATCATACGTGGATTCGCAAGCGTCGCGGGTGGGCTGGGCTCCAGCTTCCCCGGCAACATCATGAGCGTGGTCAGGATGGAGGACCTTGACCTGTGCGAGGAGTTCATTCCGTTCGACAAGATCAGCGAAATCAAGCGGCACCTGAGGGAGTGCGGGGTGACCCCGGCCAGATACGCCACATACAGGGTGGCCTGCCGCGAGGGCTGGGCGCCCGCGCCGACGAACGACGTGCAGAAGGCGATTTGGGACAAGGTGCACGCGCTCCCAACGGAGCCGATGAAGATCCTACCCGAGACTAAGAAGGTCAGCGACTGACCCCGCCACCATTCCACTTCTCCACCATTCCACCACTCCACTTTTCCACTTCTCCACTACTTGAACTACACCTACGCCTACAAGACAAGCGACGGGGCCAGGCACGAGGGCTCCATGGACGCCTCTTCGAGGGAAGAGGTGTTCACCGTCTTGCGGGCGAGGGGCATAAGGCCGATAAAGGTGGTGGCCGCCGACGGGTCGAAGGCGAACGGGGAAAAGGAGGAGGCAAGGCGAAAGAGGGCGTTGGCGCTGCGGCTTGCGACTGTTGCGGCGCTCGCCGTCCTGGCGTCCCTTGCGTCCCTTCTGTCCCTCAAGTCCCTTGTCGCCAGGAACCGGCCGCCTGGGCCGACGACGGCGACGCCGCGCCACCAGATATACGGCGACCCGGCGACGATGGAGTCCTTCGAGCGCGGCGAGTTCGGGGACGCCTTGCCGCGCGAGGGCGACAGATTGCTGGCCATCTTCGCCCAGCCCGGCAGGCTTATGTGCCGGAGGGGCTTCGACCCGTGGCGACTGAACCCCGAAGACCAGGGCGCCTTCGCGGACTACGCCAAGGACGCGCTTGCGCCGGACGCCGACATCCCGGTTGCCCCAGAAGACCCGCGCGAAGTGCGCGAGCTGAAGCAGATAGTCAACGGGATGCGGCAGGAGATGCGCGAGTACCTCGCCAACGGCAACGGGACGCCGCGCTCCTACTGGCGGCGGCTCAACGAGCGCACGCAGCAGGAGGCGCAGATATACGAGCGCACCCGCCGCGAGCTGGAGGGCGAGGAGTCGCCGGAGGAGTGGGAGCGCAAGAACGACGCCCTGCGCCGCCTAGGCCTGCGCACCATCCCCACCCCGAAGTATGCGGAGTAGCCAACGAAAGGCTGGCGGTGATTTTGCCAAATTATTGACTATGAGGCCACGGCGGCAGTCTGCAGGCGGCCGAAGGCTGTCCGTCAATCCCTCAGCGCATTGTCCAGAATCGAAGGCTCGAGCAGGAATGGAATGACGCCGACGTGCATTATGCCCTCGTTAGAGACCCGCGGCGTCGAGTATCCGGCGGTGACGACCATCTTGCGGAAGAAGTCCCCACTACGCCTGAGCGGAAGAAGCTCCTGGTCGCTCTTGTCCTGTGTCGGCATTGCGAACGCGCTCTGTATGTACAGCTTGCCGGGGGCTCGGTTTACGACGAAATCTATCTCGTGGTAGCGCAGCTCCTGGCGTCCGGCGGAATTGAGCGAGACAATCGGCACCACGCCGACGTCAACGGTACAGCCGCGCCGCACGAGTTCGTTGTATATCGCGTTCTCCATCGCATGGGACGGATCGGTATCGCGGAAGTCAAGCCGCGCGTTACGAAGCCCCGTGTCTTCGGCATAGTACTTTGATGGGTAGTCGAAGTAGCGCTTGCCCTTGACGTCCCAGCGGTTCGACTTCGAGAAGAGAAATGCGTCTTCGAGATAGGACAGGTATTTCGCAATCGTCGCGTCAGTCGTCTTGACGTTCTGGGCCGATGCGAGGGTGGAGACGAGCTTGTGCGGGTTCGTAAGCGACCCTGTCGCGGAGGACACGACGTCGATAAGGCGCGATAGCACGAAGTCGTCGTGCAGCCTGTAGCGTTTGCAGATGTCCTTGATGTAAACTTCGGCATGCAGGCGCTTGAGGTATTCGGCGCGCGCACATTCGTCCGGCTCCGCCACGGCAAGGGGCATGCCTCCCCACATCAGGTACTGGTCGAAGGCGGCAAGCTTGTCCTCCGCCCCCGTGGCGTCGCAGTATTCGGCGAACGAGAAAGGATGTAGGCGTATCTGCGAGCTTCGGTCCGCGAAGTTGGTGTCGATGTCGCTTGATAGGGTCTTTGAGTTCGAGCCTGTGGCATAGACATCGACATTCGGAATCTGGCGCAGCCCGTTAAGAGTGTCGTAGAACGTCACATACGCGTCCTTGCGGTCTTCCGGCGCAAGACGCCTGAGATTCACGCCCTTAGGCAAGATCTTCCGCGCAAGCTGCACTTCGTCAATGAACACGTAATTCCATTGCCCGTCCTTTACAAGTCTCTTTCGCACGTACTCGCCAAGGCTGATGGCGTCGCGGTATCCGAGGAATTCGTCATTGTCAAGCGGGACTTCGATTATATGATCTTGCGCAACCCCATGAGACATAAGATACTCCTTGAAGAGTTCGGACAGCAGATACGATTTCCCACAGCGACGAATACCGGTAACAATCTTGACAAGGCCGTTGTGCATTTTATTGCGCAGGGCATCCAGATAGTAGTCTCGTTTCACTCTCATAGTTATGTTCCACTCCATTTATTGAGTAAGTTTTTAGCATATTATACCAAGATCAAATCATATTCGTCAAGGCTGATTCGAACTTGCTCAATAAATTAAGTAAGTTTATACGATTAGATGTCATATAACGGTTAAGCCGTCCTCACATAGGTGTTGAGAAGAGAAGCGCGGTCAGATTAAGCCAGTTGACTGGGAGTAGATGTCAAAAGGGTGGCAAAAAAGCAGACCATTTGACATATCTCCAAATGCTACTCCAGGGGGAGGAGGCGGATGCCGAGGTTGCGGAGGCGGTCGTTGAGGGCTTCCCAGTAGGCGACGAGGTCGCCTTCGGACTTGGAGGCTCTGGCGGCCTCTAGGTCGGCCTTGGCGCGCTCGTATATGGCGATCT
>JAFRBA010000021.1 GCA_017405115.1 Kiritimatiellia bacterium | reverse complement strand
TCTTATATTTATGTTACGACCCCAGTCATCCTCAGCATCCCATTCTTCTGTATCATATCTTTCCCCTCTTTTACTTGGGATACCATCTTTGTTCACAGTAAATTGGATCACTTTTGTCCTGTCTGGTTTGTTATTTTTTTTTGTTTCCACGTGGGCAAAAAAATTTGTTCCATCTTCACTGACTAAAGAAATCGCATTGGTTGTAAAATCATTTGCAAAGCCTCTCGTTCCATCGGGGGATACAATCATCCAAGGTATTTTAACTTGTTTTTCACCACTGCCTAGTGCAGCATTTGGATCATTATTCACGATAATACGTCCGTTTGGTAATTCTTGTGCTGAAATGATATCAGCCTTACCCAAATTTGCCAATGCGGCCAAAGCACACATCAGTATGATCGACAAATTCTTCATGGTCTTGCATCTCTTTCTTCCCAACCTTAAGTTCCCAACGGCCAACCACCAAAGGCGCGGAAAAGAAGTGTGGTTTGCCCTTGTCTTCCTAGGAGCCTGCACCCCTTTCCAGACATCGGCGAGAGCGGGAAAACTAGACACCTCCCCCGATGCATCAGGGTAGGCGTGTAGGATAGCCTTCTAACGATACACCGAAGGAGGCGAAACTGCACGGACGGCAGTGTCCTCTTCAAGCGCCGTTAGAGATTAAGCTTCCTACACTTCAACCCTGACGCGTCCCAAACGTGGTTCCGGCTACTGTTCTTCGCCTTTCCACGCGGGAAATCTAGCGCTCGGCATCGCGGCAGTTTCACCCGCCTCTCAGCCGAACGCGCACATTATACCAAAACCGCCGCGCCCGAATCAAGCGCGGCGGTTTGGCCAAGATTTAGAGCAAAACAACTAAAGGCAATCCAGGCAAAATGCTTTAGTCGAAATCAGACAAGTTTGGTGGCATGTCTACAGGTTGAGGCAAAGCCTCGCATATCGGCTTTATCGACGCATGCCAAATGGGAACATCGTCAATAAGAACCTGCCATATGCGCCCCATGTCTATGTTGGCATAATCATGCACCAGCTTGTGCCTAAGTCCCGCCATATCGCGGAAGTCCACCTCGCCATGCTGTTTGCAGAACTCATCGGACACGTTGTTTGCCGCTTCGCCAAGCATGATCAAATGATACAATATCAATTCTGCAGCATTGTTGCCCTCAACAAAGTCGACCCTTGCTATTCCTGCTGAAAGTTCCTTAACACGACAAAGCGCTGCATACATATGCTCGATGCGCGAAGCATCACGATAGTCTGCCTTGTCGTTCATATCGGGACAGCCTCCGGACATACCTGCCATGCAAAACGAGGGTTTTTCCTAAGGACAGTGTTTTCAACGACATCAACGCCACGACCGAACATGGAACCGACCTTGCGCTCCATCCCAACGAAATCCTTGAATGTCGCGTCAGGAGAAAATTTCACCAGCAAATCGATGTCGCTATCCGGGCGTTCTTCCTTGCGGGCGCACGACCCGAAGACCCAAAGCTTTTCGGCCTTGTGTTTCCTCGCGATAGCGTATATCTCCTCCCGCTTCGCACGAATCTCGTCCAGCATACACATATTTTACGCATTCCATCCGCCGTTCGGGCTACTGTTCTTCACCCTTCCACGCGGGAAATCTATCGCCCGGCATCGCGGCGGTTTCCCCCGCCCCTCAGCCGAACGCACAAATTATACCAAAACCGCCGCACCCGAATCAAGCGCGGCGGTTCATTTGTGGGTAGGTTAACCACTGAAGTCACAGAAACGCCTTTGGCGACACGGAATCGGCTGGCGAAAAGCCGCCCAAGGCATAAGCCAGCCCATTTCACCGCCACATGCACAAGGGATCGAGGAGCGGGAAATGGTTGAGGAAGGCCGGAGGGCTCTTTCCGCCAACCCCCTTCCGTGCCCGCAGAGCGGTTTCCGTGACTTCCGTGGTTCAAAACGCCGTGCTGTATATTGGCATCGAGAATGCCTTTTGGGCTAAAAAACCATGCCGAGAGGCCTAAGATTTTTTCAATGGATTGAAACGCAAAAGCGCATTGGATAGACACGCAGTCGTCCATTGGATGGACATAACAACTTCAATCCAATTGAAGTCCATGTGTCCATTGGATGGGCGTTCACGTTTCAATTCAATTGAAAACCGCATGTCCATTGGATGGACGCAAAGACCCCCTCCCCACGCGGGAAATCTATCGCCCGGCATCGCGGCGGCTTCACCCGCCCCTCGGACGAACGCGCACATTATACAAAAACCGCCGCGCTGGCATCAATCAGCGGAACAGCCCCATGAGCTGCTCCGGCGTAAGGGCGGCGGATCCGGCCTCGCCCAGGACATCCTCCGCAAGGGCCTTCTTCTCGCGGTGCAGCTCGATGACCCGCTCTTCGACCGTGTCGGACGCAATGAGCCGGTAGACCGTGACGGGGTTCTTCTGCCCGATGCGGTGGACGCGATCCGCCGCCTGGTTCTCGACGGCGGGGTTCCACCACGGGTCAAGCAGTATGACGTAGTTGGCGGCGGTCAGGTTCAGCCCTGTTCCGCCGGCCTTCAGCGAAATGACGAAGAAGTCTCCGTCGCCGCGCTGGAACTCTTCGACGAGACGCGCCCGCTCGGAGGCCGGCGTCTGCCCGTCGAGGTACTTGTGCGTCCACCCATGCGCATCAATCGCCTTGCGCACGATTGCGAGGTAGTCGGTGAACTGGCTGAACACGAGCGCACGGTGCCCGTTGTCCCTGAGGTTCTCCAGCAGCTCCAGGAGCGCGTCCATCTTGGCCGACACGCGCCCCGCTTCGCCCATCACGAGCGACGGGTGGCAGCAGTAGCGCCGCAGGCGCGTCAGCTCCGCGAGGATCGATATGCGGTTGTCCGCGCCGCCTGCCTCGAGCGTTTCGAGCGCCATGCGCCGACATGTTTCGTATCCGGCGCGCTCCTCCTCGCCAAGCTCGACCGAAATCGTTATCTCCGTCTTCTCCGGCAGCTCCTCCAGCACGTCCCGCTTTACGCGGCGCAGGACAAGCGGCGAGACGAGGCGCTTCAGCGCAGGCGTGGCCCGGCCGTCGGACGTGAACCGCCGCGCGAAGTCGCCGGACGAGCCGAGCAGCCCCGGGTTCAGGAAGTCGCTGATGCTCCACAGTTCCGAAAGCCTGTTCTCGACGGGAGTCCCCGTCGCCACCACGCGGAACTTCGCCTTTAGCCGCTTCGCCGCCCTTGCGCGCTTGGACGACTCGTTCTTGATAGCCTGCGCCTCGTCCAGCACGACGCCGTTCCACTCCCGCACCGCGAACTGCGCCTCGCGTGAGACGATGAGCCCGTACCCTGCGATCACGACATCGCCGGGGCCGGCGGCCTTCACCGCGTCCATAGAGTCGGCCTTCTCGTCCCAGGCCATTACGCTCCTAAGCGTCGGCGCGAAGCGCGCCATTTCGCTCCGCCAGTTGCCGCAGACGGACGCCGGCGCGACGACGAGCGACGCGCCGTCCTTCGCCCTCTCCAGCAGAAGCGCGATTATCTGCACCGTCTTGCCAAGCCCCATGTCGTCGGCAAGGCACGCACCCATCCCGCAGTCCGCGAGGCGCGAAAGCCATTCATACCCGTCGCGCTGGTACGGACGAAGCTCCGCCTTCAGCCGCTGCGGCGGCTCGATCTTGCGCGCGAACGCGGCGCGCACCGCCTCAGCCCGCTCCTCCATCGCGGCGGGGAGCGGCATCTCGCCGTCCGCGTCCGCGCCAAACACGCCGTCGAGCATCGGCATCGCCGCAGGGGGTATCTCCAGACCCTTCCCCTTCGTCCGCCCTGCGGATTCAAGCGCCTCAAGCCGCCGCTGGAGCGAGGCGGTGAGCCGCAGGAACGCATTCTCGCCGAGCGGCACGAACTCGCCCTTGCGGTTGCGGAACGCGGCGATCAGCTCGGAGAGCGCAAGCGCCCGCCCGTCGTCGAGCTTGAAGTCTCCGCTCACGGAGAACCAGAAGTCCGCGCCGCCTACGGCGGACAGCTTCCACGTCCCCGGCTTCGGCGCGGCCACGGAAATCCGCTGCCCCTTTCGCCACTCCAGGCGGACCGCGTCGCCGAGGTCCTTCAGCGCCGACAGCGCCTTGAGCGCATACACCAGGTCGTCTATGCGCCAGCCGTTCTCGCCGTCGGACCACGACTCGAACTCCGCAAGGGCGTCCTTCACCTTCCAGGCGGCGGTCCTCTCCGCCGCGAGATCGCGCACAAGTACCGCCGTGCGCCCCTTGTGGGCCACCATGCGCTCGGGCTGGCCCGCGCCCGGCACGAACGTGAGTTCGCTCCCCTCAAGCGGCTTCGCCCATAGGGAAAGCACGAGGACTCCTTCCTCGAACGAAAGCCGGACGAGCGTCGTCGCGTCACCGGATATGCGCTTGAGGTCCGCTCCGCCACCAACGGCGGAAAGCTCGCCCTGGATCGGCGCAAGCGCCGCCATGCGCGGCAGAAGCGGACGCATCGCCGCCATGCCGGCCTTCGGTATCTCTATCGTCCCGTTGCGCTTTCCGAAGGTCCTGAACACCTCGAGCGTGGCGCGCGCTGCCTTCGGGAACGAATAGAAGGCGCATGTCCCGTCCGGCAGGCAGCGGATCGCATGGTCGCCCTCGACCGTCTGGCACCACGGCTCTATGGTGATGGAAAGACCGCCGTCCGGCAGGGACTTCACGGCGAGCGGCAGGTCCTTTTTGACGAACGCCGCCGCCTTGTACACCGTCGACATTGCCTTGCGGTCATAGTGCGCGACAGACACGCAGTCGTGTCCGCAGAGTTTCTCCACCGCCGCGCCCGGCGGGTCCTTCGCGTACTTCCTGAGACAGTCGGCCTTCTGAAGCGCCTCCGATATGGCTCGGTCCTGCTCGGTCAGAATGCTCTCGTACTTGCCAGAGCGAAAAGCCTTTTCGGTGAGGGCCTTGTCGGAAGAGCCGTCGTCTGGACTGCGCGGCCCGCGGAAGCACGGGGTGATCGACACGCAGTAGCAGACGCCTCCCTCCATTGGTCTGTCGTTGTCGAAGTCCCAGAACGCCCTGTCAACAGGTCCGAGCCTCGCAGCCCAGACTATCCTCCCCGACTTGGCGCGCGACTCGGGCTTGTCCGCCGCGACGCGCCCCACCGCCGGAAGGCACTTGTCAAACGCCTCCACGACGAACTTCCACTCGCCGGCCTCCGCCTCGTACGGACGAAACCATGCGCCGCCAGACTTCGTGATGGCATCGGCGAGGGCCTTGGACTTCTCCGCGTCATCGCCCTTGAGCGCCCAGCCGAACGCCGAAACGAACATCGACGCCACCGACGGATACCCCGCGTTCGCGGCCTTCTCCGCGAGGCGGAATGCCTTCGGAGCGCACTCCTCGATCGCGCTGCGGTTCATCGCCGACGTGATGGCTAAGAAAACCTCGCCGGTCCGGCACGTCGGGGAACACCACGAGTCCGGGGACTCCAGGTAGTCGCCGGCCCATCCGCCGAGAAACCTTACAAGCCCTGCCGACTCCTCCATCCTGCGCTCGAAGTACGTCCGCGCGGAGGATGGCAGCTCGTATTTGAAGTTCGACTTCTGCGGACATAGCTTCAGCGCCAACTTTGCGAGGCGCGTCTTCATCGGCTTGTGGAACGCGGACACGGCAAGCGCGAACAGGTGGCAGGCGGGCGTAGAGAAAGCTATCTCCTCGCTCTCACTGCTCCTGGCAGGGATCATGTCAACGATCCCGGCTGTGCACTTGTACGCCCTTTCGAGGTCGCCTTTCGACACGGCCACGCACCCTGCGACGAAGTCACAGACGATGTCTGGGCATTCATCAGACCTGTCAAACACATCGAGAAGGTCCATCCGCCCGGCCCAGAAGCAAAGCGCCGCGTATTCGCAAGCGTCCCAAACCGCGACGCCCCGCCCCCAGCCGGACCTCTGGTGCTTGTCGCGCCAGTCCATGAGAACAGGCACGACGTCGAAGCCGCGGCAGAACAACACGGACGACAGCACGCGGTACACGCGGTCGGACGTCTTAGGCGGAAACTTCATCTCGGGCAGGACGCTCTTCTCGTCCATCATGCCGGCCAGATACGTCGCCGCATACCAGAGTGCGCCGTTCCCGTACCCGTAGCGGTAGTAACTGTCGTAGCCGCCGCCATCCTGTTCCTCGCGGAAGTTTCTGCCGCCATCCAGAATCGAGACGAGCATCAGCACGCCATTGTCCTTCAAAGGCAGCCAGCGGCGCTCCCTCGCCCGGACGATCAGAACTCTCGCGGCATCGAATGACAGCCTGACGGCGAGCGCGTATTTCCGGGATAGCACCGTCGCAAAGTTCGCCGTACACCGCAGAATGCCCCTTGTCAAGAGAAGCCGGCAGATCTGGTCGGAGGTGCCTGGCGTCATCTGACGCCCGAACCGAGTGCGCATGGGGAAGCTGAAGTCGCCGACCTTGCGCTCGCTCCCCTCGAAGGCGAAAAGATACAGGTAAAGTTGCTCCGTCTCAGAAAGCGCCGCGACAGTCTCAGCCGATATCTTCTCCATGCACGTATTATATCAAAATGCACACCTGGCTGACCCACGATTTGCAAACTGCCGCACGGCGAGCGCGTCATGCATCTGCACGGACCTCGTCGATCGTGCCTGCGCCCGTCAGCGCCATCACAAGCCGGTCCACGCCAAGGGCCACGCCGGCGGCGGAGCCGATCCGCGGCAGGCAGGCAAGGAACTCCTCGTCGATCGGGTAGTCTGCCTCCCCCAGCCCTCGCCGCGCGGCGCGGGCCTTCTCGAACCTCGCGGCCTGCTCTGCGGAGTCGCAGAGCTCAGTGAAGCAGTTTGCGAGCTCGAGGCCGTCCCAGTAGAATTCCCAGCGCTCCGCCACGTCGTCGCGCACCTTGGCGAGGCTCGCCGCCGAAGTCGGGTAGTCGACCAGGAACACCCCGCCGCCGCAGGCCTTTACCGCAGGCTCGATCTTAGTGGCCATGTCGAAGTCGAAGCGGTCCGCGTCGAACGACTCCCAGGGATCCCACCCGGCGTAGGCGCGGTATGCCTCGCGAACGGTCATGCGCCGAAAAGGCGCGGCGAAACGCTCCCCGACGCCCAAGGCAGCCGCGGCGGCGCGCAGCAGGCCCTCCAGGTCGTCCGCGATGTCCATGTAGCCGGCGCCGCGGCGGTACCACTCCAGCATGGTGAACTCTGGGCTGTGGCGCGAGCCGCGCTCGCCCTCCCGGAAGCACGGCCCGATCTGGTATATGCGGTCCATCCCGACGGCGAGGAGCTTCTTCATCTGCAGCTCGGGGCTGGCGCGGAGAAAAGCCGGCGCACCGTCCGCCAGCGGCGCCGCGGGACAGTCTATGTGCTCCTCCGGCGCGGGCGCGGCGATTCGCACGGGCGTCTCCACCTCGACGAAGCCGCGTTCGTCGAAGAAGGCGCGGACGCTGCGCACGACCGCCGCGCGGCGTTTCAATAGGGCCGGAATCATTCCACGCGCCGCAGATGGGCCTCCAGCAGTCCGGAAAGCCGCGTCTCCAGCCATGGAACGACCTTCCAGTAGTCGCGCAGCGCGAGATACTCGCCGACAGGCGCGGACTGGCCGGGCTTCACGCCGTATTCGCACTTGAGCATTATGTTCCTCGCCGTTGCCTCGCCGTCCACGAACTCGACGACGCGCGTCCGGAACCCGAGTATGCGCATTATCATGGCCCTGAACGAGTCGGTCAGGATGTCGCAGAGGCGCTCGCGCAGAATCGGCTGGCGCAGCAGGCCGGAGAAGTCGCCAGCGCCGCAGCCTGCGGCCAGGGCCTTCTGCAGCTCGTGCTGGCAGCACGGGGCGGCGAGTACGTAGCGCGCCCTCCACTCCACGCCCTTCGCCAGCGCCTCGTCCGTCGCCGTATCGCAGGCGTGCAGGGAGATCACCATGTCGACACGGGAGGCGTCCGTGACGTCGGCGAGCCTGGCGTCGGAAAGGTCGGCCTGGACGAACCTGACGGAGTCGGCGACGTCCAGCTGCTCGGCGATATTCCGCGCGGACGCCACGACGTCGGCCCGGCGGTCTATGCCGACGACGCGCACGGACTTCATGCCGAGGGAATGCACGAGGTAGTGGTAGAGGGCGACCGTAAGGTATGCCTTTCCGCAGCCGCAGTCGACGACGGTGAAACAGCCGGACGGCGCGTGGCGCCCGGCGTCCGGTACGACGGTTTCGCCTACCACCTTGAGGAACTCGTTGACCTGGTCGTACTTGCCGCGCATGGAGGCGCGGATCTTGCCTTCGCCGTCGGCGAGTCCGATGGCCCTGAGGAGCGCGGCGGAGTCGAAGCTGGCAAGCGGGGTGCGCTTGACGCGGTCGTGCGGCTGCACGACGACCTTGCGGGAGAGATCCGCCGAGCGGGACACGAGGACATGCCCCTTCCTGGTGACGCGCACGTGCAGATCGCCCTGGGCCGTCATTAGGTGGAGGTCGCGCGCGCCCTTCTGCGAGAGGATGTCGTCGAGGCCGCTTGCGGCCGCGGCATCGTCCAGGTTCTTCACCTGCACGCGCCCCTCGTCCACCGTCTCCGCCTGCAGCTTCCGCACGCCGCCTATCTCGACGGGGCGCATGGCGATGCGGAAGGAGCGTCCGTTCCGGCGCACGGACTGCACGATCTTGTAGAGTAGAGACCCACGCCTCGGCTTTGCTGCCGGTGCGACTTCCCCCTCGTCAAACCGTACGTGCGGATTTCCCGCATACGGCTTTCCATCGAGTGCTTTTCCTGTTGCCATGGATTCTTTCCTTTCTTCGATTG
>JAFRBA010000210.1 GCA_017405115.1 Kiritimatiellia bacterium | reverse complement strand
GTATTCTACGGGATTATGGAGCTAAACGCTCGTCCCCTCCCCGGGGAGGGTAGCAAGGCTTTTGCCCCTCCAATCAACCACAGCCAATCTTTATGGGCACTAAACACTTCAGAAAAACTTGTTTACTTCTGGAAGCGACATCGCCCAGAAAGTCGCGCAATTGACAATTCGACCGTGGTTTTGGTATGCTACGAGGGAAATCTGGCCAATTAAGAAGTGGATTGAGCTATGAAAACCAAAAAAACCATAGTCGCCGCGTGTTTCGCTGTCGTTGCCGCTGGTTCCGCCGCAGCCGCCAATTTCCCGGATGCGGACGGGTCGCACGACATCGCCTGGTCCGACATCGAAAAGTACGGCGCCACCGTCCTCAAATTCGAGTTCTGACCGTGGTGCAATGCAAGATGGAAAGTCCGGAGAGGAGGAACTTATGGAGAGGCGGTTGGTTTCGGTGCTGGCGGTAGCGTTTCTGGCGTCGGTCGCATGTGGCTATGACTTGCACACAAAGGCGCTCACGCCCATCAGCGAAAACGCGGTTCCGGCGGGAAGCCCGTTGACGTTAGTGGAGAACGGCGAGTGCCGTTGCGCGATTGCGTGGAACGTCGGCTGCGAGCCGGCTTCCGATTGCGGGCCCTACAAGCGCACGCGGGCGTCGATCGGCCCGGCGCTCGAGATACTCACCAATGCCTTTGCGCATGTTTTCGGCGTTGTGCCCGACATCGTCGACGCGAAGGACTCCGCTGCAGTGTCTCGCTACGACTGCGTCATTGCGCTCGGCGCTTCGCCGCTGACGAGGGCGCTCGGCTACGCGCCGGAGCGCGAGCCCGACCAGGGGTTCACGATTGCGACTTCGGGCAGGACGCTCGTCATCCACGGCAACGACTCCTCTCAGATCCCCTCCTACAACGCCAAGCCGTGGGAGAAACGCGGCGCCTCGACTGGCACGTACTACGCCGCGCTCGACTTTACCGAGCGCTTCCTGGGCGTAAGGTACTTCTTCCCCGGGGAGTGGGGCACGCTGTGGCCGCATCTGCGCGAGCTGACGGTGCGGCCGGTCAGCTACACCGATTCGCCATGGTTCGACGCGCGAGGCAGCCTCTACCACTTCGGCGTGACCTTTACAGGCGAGAAGCGTATGGAGAAGTGGCGGCGGCTGATGGGCGACGGCGCGGTGAAGAAGGGCGACGGCTCGTTCGTCCGCAAATGGCGCGCCTCCTCCGGCTCCATCCCCCCCGGCGGCAGCCACGCCCCGGACCCGCAGAAGTTCGGTGCGCGCCACTCCAATGACGTGGAGCGGATATTCTTCAAGAATCCCTACGGATATCTCGCGTGGTACCCGAACTCCCACTATCCCAACCTCTACGACGTCACGGACCTCGGCCTAATCGACCTGTTCATGGACGACATCCGCACGATCCTGAACGGCCCGCAGCCGCCGTGGGACACCAAGGGCTGGAGCACCCTCAACCGCACCTACGTCTCGTGGGGCCAGTGCGACACCTACATGAGCCTCATCGACGTCGCCTTCAACCGGACGGTGCGCGAGCTCGGCCTCGTCAACCCGAAGGACATCGAGCGCGCCCGCTCGTCCGACGGCGACCTCAGAAACGACGCGGGCTGCTTCGCGAACATCTGGGGCAGGTTCGTCAAGGCGTACGCCGAGCGTGTCGGGAAGGAGTTCCCGGGGGCCAGTCTCTACTGCCTCGTCTACTACAACGCGAAGTTCCCCCCGAACGATCCGCGATACAAGCTGCCTGACAACGTGGAGATATCGTTCTGCGACCATCGCCTGCCGCGGCGGCTTCTCAACCCTGCGGACAGGAAGGACGTCGTGCGCATCGCGAGGGAATGGTACGACGCGCTAGGCGGGCGGCCCGTCGCGCGCGCCTGGCTGTACACGGCCGGCAACGACGAGGACACGTTGACGCGCGCCATCAACCCGGAGTTCACCGGCGAGGTCCCCAAGGCCATGGGCAAGTACCTCGGCCGCCACGCCTGCTTCTTCGACTGCAACGGCACGGACGACCTCTACCACTTCTACTTCGCCCACTACGCCTGCGCGATGAGCCAGTGGAATCCCGACTTCGACGTCGACGCCGCGATCGACGCGCACTGGGAGCCGTTCTACGGCAAGAAGGCCGGGGCGGCCCTCAGGGAGTTCCACCGCGTGCTCAAGCGCATCGTCGTGAAATACGTGGGCAAGGCGGACGGCTTGACGGAGCACGAGAAGTACCGCACGCCGGCGACCGAGGAAGAGCTGCAGGAGCTCGAGAAGCTGCTCGCCAGGGCGGAGGCGGCGGTGGAGAAGGGCACAGTCTTCGAGCGCCGCTTCCGGCTCTTCGCCGAGCCGTGGCCGGACGCCTTCGAGAAGCGCCGCCGGCAGATCGCGACCGAATACGTCTACACTCCGGAGGAGCGGCGGATCTGGAAGCGGGCTGACTTTCGCATCGACTCCTGGGACGACGTCTACACCCGCTACCACCTCAACGTGACGCCGTACAAGACCGACCGCGCCACCATCTCCCTTGAGTTCGCCAATCCGCTCACGCGCTACACGCTCAACATCGGCTCCACGAAGCCCGAGCCCGGCAAGCCGGCGCGGCAGAAGTTCTCCGTCACGCAGGGACGCAAGCCCTACGGCTTCACCTGGGCGGACTCGATCTCGCTCTCGGTGAACGGAAAGAGCTACAAGGACCTGGAGATACTGCCTTCGGACGTTAAGCCCTGGGCTGGCGGCACGGCGCACGGCTACGAGGTGAAGCTCGCCTTCCCGGAGGCGCCGATGACGCTGCGCATCTCGCTCAAGCCCGACTCCAAGTTCCTCCGCTTCGAGCTGGCGGCCAGCCCCGGCGCCAGGGTCGAGCGCGCGAACGTGCGCCTCAGCGCCGTTCCGAGCTTCTTCGAGGTCGTCGACGGCAAGACCCGCTTCTACGGTTACCGGCGCGAAATCGCCACGGCCTCGCGTGTCCTGGCCGGCGAGAAGGGGTCGCGCCCGGTTGAGCTGACGCCGGCCGACCGCCACCTTGTCTTCCGTGATGCCGACTACGACGGCTCGACGCCGGACAAGGGCTCCGGGCCCTGCATGGCGATCGCCGACCTGTCGAAGACGGAGAAGGCGACCGCATGCGCCAACGACTATTGGAGCGTCTGGGCGGACTTCAACCTGAAGCCCGATTTCGGCCGGTTCCGCTTCGCGATCTACGAAGACCTCGACCGCCCGGTGGCGAACGCACGGTTCAACCCCAAGGCCGTCCGCTAATTCGAGACATGGATGCGTCCACCGCCGGAACTTGTTCCGCGAAATCGACGATGGGCGCGGCTCCTTTTTGGTATACTATGCGCATGAAGCCATGTTTGTTTGCATTCGCGCTCATAGGCGCGGCGGTTGTTGAGGCGGCGACGGTTACGACCGGCGAGATGGTGTTGCCGACCTACATGTTCTCGGAGCCGGATCCGGTGCCCGCTCCGCAGTCCGACTACTACCCGTACTTCCGGTTCGACGGCTACGAGGCGAAGGCGACGCCGCGCCGCTGGAAGACGGTCACGCTCGACAGCGACCGCATCACGGTCACGATGACGCCGGAGCTCGGCGGAAAGGTCTGGGGCGCGGTCGACAAGAAGACCGGGGTCGACTTCGTCTACTTCAACCACGTCGCCAAGTTCCGCGACATCTCCATGCGCGGGCCGTGGACGTCGGGCGGCATCGAGTTCAACTTCGGCAAGATGGGCCACGAGCCGTACACGTCCGCGCCGGTCGACTGGGCGGTGCGCACGAACGCGGACGGCTCCGTGAGCTGCTTCGTCGGCGGCACGGAATGGCTGTGCCGCACGTTCTGGCAGGTGGAGGTGCGGTTGAAGGACGGCGAGGACCGCTTCACCACGCACGCCACGTGGTTCAACGGGTCCGGCCTCCGCCAGACCTACTACCAGTGGATGAACGCGGCGTTCCACGGCGGCGGCGAGACGCGCTACTTCTATCCGGGCGCGAACTGGATCGGCCACGGCGGCGAGGCGCATCCGTGGCCTGTGGAGGACGGCCACGACCTTTCCGTCTATTCGCAGAACGACGTCGCCGGGTACAGCGAGGACCATCGGTCGATGCACGTCATCAACGGCGACTCGCGCTACCTCGGCGCGTGGTGGCCCCATCTCAAGGCCGGCTTTCTCCATGAGAACCGGATGGAAGACAAGTACGGGCGGAAGATCTGGATGTGGGCGCTGTCGCGCCAAGGCGCGATCTGGGAGGGGCTGCTCACCGACAGCGACGGCCCGTATGTGGAGCTGCAGTCCGGCAGGTGCTTCCAGCAGCCCGGCGGCGACTACCGGCTCACTCCGTTCAAGTACACGTCGTTCGCCCCGGGAACGACGGACCGCTTCTCCGAAAGCTGGGGGATTGTGCGCGACGAGGCCGACTTCGGCAGGCTCCAGGTCGAGAAGGGCATGGAGCCGCGTCCGGTAAAGCTGCCGGACGACTTCGACTGGAGCACGGCCTACGGGCATCTCGTTAAGGGCGAGCAGATCGTGCGCGGCGGGCGCGGCGCCGACCCGGCTGCGGCAGAGCGCGAGTTCCGAGCGTCGCTCTCGCTCGACCCGTGCTTCGTGCCGGCCCTGG